>JBAZGL010000204.1:0-2511 GCA_041652855.1 Candidatus Izemoplasmatales bacterium | reverse complement strand
CGGGCGAACTACTCGGCATCCCGATTTATGAGTTCTTCATCTCAACTGGCCTGAAGGAAGTGGCATATCTTCCCTTGTGGATCTCCGCGTGGTTTGCGACGGACGTCTTCATGATCTTCATGTTCCGGCAATTCTTCCAAGGGATGCCGAAACCGTTGATCGAAGCTGCGCGCATGGATGGGTACGGCGAATTCCGGATATTCTTCAAGATCGTCGTCCCTTTGAATATTCCCGTCTTCACCACCGTCATCTTGTTGTATTTCATCGGTACCTATAATGATCTTTACGGTCCCGCCCTGTATATCTCGCAAAAGCAGAACTGGGTGATGGCCAACTCGATTTCCATCTTCGAGAATCTGTACAAGAGCGGTTCAAGCGACTATATCGTCCCTTGGAACTACGTGTCGGTGGCATCGCTCATCGCCATGGTTCCGGTCGTATTCTTATTCAGTTTCATGCAGAAACGCTTCATGGAAAGCGTGGCTGGGGGAGGAATTAAACAATGATTTCATATGTCGACCAACCCACACCGATCAAAGACTTGCTCGAGATCAAACGGCAGAAAGCGTTCATCCACACGGCTGCGAAGATCCGCTTTTTGGGCATCGAAGGCTATGATGGCTATAACATCTCCCAAGCCTTCACCCATCAATACCGGACCTATATCGCCGCCCGTGTCGAAAAACGGGCTTCGGAGTTGTCAGAGATCCGCATTTTTGAAAAAGTCGGCGAAGACGTGTTTGAACTCATCGATCAATGTCTGTGCCTGATGCAGGATCCTTTCGTGACTTTTGGCCATGAAAACATCCTGATCGGGGGCACGAAGATCGAACTCGATGAAAGGCGTCATATATCGAATTATTACACCCAAGTCTTCGGCGGCAAGACCTTAGCGGAATTGAAACCCCTCTTTCGCGCACCTGACCGGATGAAAGATGTCCGAGTACTCGTCGATCATGGTATTCATCTATTTTCCCGGCCTCAAGGGGGGCCGCGTGGCCCTGGAATGATTGGTTATCGCTATTTTGATTCTTGTCAAGACATATCTCCACAAGCCATCCAAGAAGCAGAAGTCTTGGATCATCACTTCATCGCTACACAGTGGGGTGGCGTCAATCAAGTTCTGCTTTTGAAAAATGGATTACTCGGCATCGTCGGTCACATCGCGATGATGAACGGCGATCAGATCCGTCATTATTATGGCATGGTTTTTGCTTTTGATCCCAAAACAAAAAGATCGACCCAAATCAAAATCATCTGTGAGCGGTCCGATTTTCCCGATGGACCCGCCAAACGCTCTGATTTGGTCGATGTCGTCTTTCTGGGCGGGATGAACCGCTTACACAACGGTTATGCGGAAATCTATACGGGTCTGTCCGATTGCGAGGCGGGCTATGCCATGATTCACGATCCTTTCCTTGAATGGGAGCTGGATCGATGAAAGGGCTGTTTGGGGTATTGCTTCTGGGATTGTCGCTGTTCGTGATGACTCCGCTTGTATCAGAAACATATGAATTCGAATCCGTCTTCGACTTTGATCAGTTGGCAGATGTATCCTTAAACAACCCCTTAACTGAACCCTTGATCATCATCGAAGGCCATAATATCGCGTCGGGAGATTATGCATACGACCGAGAAACCGACATCATCACCTTGAAAAAGGATTATCTGGTGCAACTGGCCCCTGGTATCTACGAGTGGAAAGCGTGGGGTGTAAATCATGATGAAACCTTGACGATTGAGATCCTCGATCGCCATCAAGCCCACCGCATCATCAATGGCAGTTTTGAAACCGGGGATCTGTTCGGTTTCACTAAGTGGCGAGTATTCAAGGATGAAGCAGCACTCCAAGCCTTCACGAATAGCGATGTTCAAGCGGTTGTGGGCGAAAATACGATTCAAGCCTCAGGAAACTATTACCTCGGACTCAACCCAGTGATTTCGGAAAGCCTACAAAGAGAGCGCATGGGAATTCTATCTTCCTCATCATTCACGTTGGCGGGAACTGGGTTTATCACCCTCCGCCTGGGCGGGGGTTTGCCTTCATTTCTTACCTATCTCAGCGTGAGAAGCGTCGAAGACGACCGCGAAGTCGCACGTTATTATCCGTTGATCGATCCTCTGACATTCCCGACGCTTGAACTTCGGTTATATCAAGTGGATTTATCGGCTTATCTCGGGGAGTTGCTCTATCTGGAATTCTGTGATTATGGTGGTAGTAGCCATGATTACCTGATCATCGATGACATTGAGACCTATCATCCTGAAACACCTGTAGGAGGAATTTTGCTGGAGGACAACCGACCGACATTCGTCGCCCCCTATCCCCCCAATCAAGTGCAAAACGGGTCTTTCAATCAAGAGCTGAACCATTGGACCCCGGTCCAAGGGACCACGGCCTATCATGTCGTCGACGGACAACTCCAAAGCAATTTGGGTGGAGATATCGCAACGGGCATGATCCGCTCCAATCTCTTTCGATTGGATGGGGCAGGCGTCATATCGATGAAA
>JBAZGL010000203.1:0-2523 GCA_041652855.1 Candidatus Izemoplasmatales bacterium | reverse complement strand
CTTCGTCCCAAGTATCGGGAATGGAGACATCGATTGTGCTCAAGATGTCGGTTCGATAAAACAAAACATAGAAGTTTTCCGTATCTGGCAAACCATACAAGCCGTTGTCATACGCAAGCGGAACCAAAGCCTCGGGATTGAAAAGCATGAGGGTATCTTTGAATCCGGGATCATCCATGAAACCGGTCAAATCATACAAAGCACCTCGGACGCCCATATCATAGGGCATCCATGAGGCGATACCTAAAGCCACGTCGGGGTTTTGCTTGGCTGAATTGGCGAGGATCAACTTGCTTTCGTTGTTCATGACCGACACCTTGACTTGGATGCCAGTTTGCTTAGTAAATTGATCGTCAGCCAGTTTTTGGATTAGATCGACATACTGCTTCGACCGGTTGACCCAGATGATGAGCTCGTCGGGCCCGGCTTTTTCGCTGTACCGTTTATCGAAAAAGGAGAGAAAGAAGCGTTTGACGGATAACCATAGATTCGGGAAGAAACCCGCAGTCGCTTCCGGCAACGCGACATCTCCATAAACGAAAAGTTTGTCCATATCGAGAGGACTGAAAACCAAATTTCCCTGAATGATACCCAGAAGCGCAGCGATTGAAGTCGGAGATGTCGCGAGCATCGTGATGTTTTTCGGAATATCGTTAGGCTTGGCTGCCAGCCTTCTGAGCTGGCGAACACATAGCGCAAGATGACTTTCAATTTCTGAAGCCTTTTTTGACTGATTGATGTCGCTCAAAGCGATTCTTTCGTTGTCCAACAAATCCGCGAGACTCAACAAATCCGTGTCGATCGTTGGCAAGTAGTCGATGATGTCCCAATCTCGATCTTCATCGACTTGATTGCCTGTGAGTTTCCGGATATCGAGAGCGAGCTGATTGACTGCTTGAAGCGCGGTGCGGACGACGTAATATGTGTCTCTGATTACTGCGAGATTGACACTTAAAGCGATTTCGTTGCTTCCTGCTTCAAGATAGAAAAGATAAGGGTCGCCGTTTTCGTTTGCCGGCACATAGTTTTGCCATCGAGGAGCATAGGGTATCCTGAGAGCCACGGCTTCAGAAAAAGGGGTGGCTCCATTGATTTTGAGCGTGCGGAAGACGGCAGCGTTTGTTTTCTCGCTTTGGCGGATTTTAAACGCGATCTGATAATAGCCGCTCGTCGGCACATCGACATGATAGACAACCTCGTCTCTTTCGGAAGCGAAGGTAGTCCCGGCGAGAATATTCAATTTGAGAGCTGAGACGTCAAACGGCGTCACACCGAGATCCCGGGCGACACCGGCCTGGATTGAAGAAGAGTTTTTTGCATCAGGGGTCTCTGCTTCAATCGTCAGCAAACTATCATTTGAAACCAATGAATGGTTTCCGACATAACTCTGGTAATCATTCAATTCTTTGTTGCCGAGGATTGTGAAGTCGCCAAGGGCGAAAGAGCCTTGTTTTCGTTTCAGCGTAATCAAATTATCGCCTTCATTCAGCTTGAAGACCAATGGTTCGACATAAAAGCCCATGGGATCGAGAAATGCTTGCGAATACCATGTGTCGATCAGGGTTTGCGAGACATAGAAATCATTGCCGTAGCGGTCAAGCGTAAAGGAGTCACCCGCATTCCAATGCTTATAGAGAATGATTTGTCTGGCTTCGTGATAAGGATAGGAACCGTTGATGATGACTTCGAGTTCATAGTTCAAATAGTCATCATCGAGCGGAAAGAAGTCAAGCATGAAAGAATAGAGATTGGTTGAGGGGACATTCAGGCTGACAGTGATTTCATCTTGATCGTCCCATATTCGGTACGGATGGGTATAACCCAAATCCTCAATCCCGATCTCGCCACCGACGAAGTCGCTAGAAACCACAATCGATTCAAACAGGGAATTATCAGGATATGTTTCGGTTTGCCACAATGAAAGTTTGTCACGATACTGGTCTTGGGCGATGGTCTGAGGCAGGTTACTTTGGTAGGGGATCGCCGAAACGGCGTCAGCTCCGAGAGCGACGCCAATAAGGGAATTAAGTCCGAGAAGTGCGATTAAGATTGCTTTTTTTCGCATGTGAACCTCCCCGTGAAGCCCATCAATGTTTGTGTGTTATCTTATCCGCTCACACCGAGTTTGTTATTTACCGCATTGTGTGCGGCAGTCAGTTCGGCGTTGGCTTTCTGGTTCCAAATCGTTTTGACATCAGCGTAATTCATCTCGCCGTTACGCACGCGGTCGAAGACCTCTCCGAGATTCGTCGATGCGTTGAAGACGCCGGTCCATCTCGCTTTGATATACCCGGGAACATACTTGTTCGGTTCGATAATGAAGCTGTCATGCTGGACCAACTTGCGGAATTCGGTGAATGTCGTATAGATGCCAAAAAATGCATCGAGCAAATCTGAGTCCGGTTGGAGGGGAGTCATGTTCAAGGCGACCACACCTTCGACGTTATCGGAGATATCGATTCGCTTCAAATACCCTTCTTTACCGAAACTCATCCACTTGGCCAGCAAATATGCGGCCTCGGG
>JBAZGL010000202.1:0-2539 GCA_041652855.1 Candidatus Izemoplasmatales bacterium | reverse complement strand
GACACGTATTTGGTCAATGGTTTTGCCATCAATGATGTGGATTCCCTTCATCACACCTATGTCCGCCTGCAAAGTTTATCAGTACTGAATGGTCGCGATGTCACCATATTGTTGAATAATCGGATCGATCGACCTAGAAGGGCGATGGAACATATCGATTTTCTAAAAAAGATTCAGCCTCGCAAAGTGATGGTGGTCGGGGGGTTCTATCGTCAGGTCAAAGCAGCTTTGGATCAAACCGATGTCACGCCATATCATCATCCTGCCCAACTCGATCAACCGTATGTGTTCGCCATCGGCAATATTCGCAAATACGGATATCAAGTGATCCGGTACGCTGAAGCGAAAGGAACGAAATATTATGGGTGAGATCATTTTTCTCGGCCTAGTCATCGGAATCATCTTTTATGAACTGACCGATATCTCCCCGGGGGGAATCGTCGTTCCCGGAATCATCGCATATTACTTATATGATCCTGCTCGGATTGCGATGACCATCGCCATCGGGGTCGTGTCATACTTCATTGTCAAATGGTTGTCGCGGCATCTCATTCTCTATGGAAAGAGAAAGTTCGCGCTCCACATCATCATCGCCGTTGCTTTGGGTTTTCTGTTAAGTTTGTTGACGGAATCGTTTGAGCTCAATGTGTTGGACATTCCGTTGATTGGATACATCATTCCCGGAATCATAGGTCATGAGATTGGTAAACAAGGCATCGTCAAAACGCTTGTCGCTTTGTGTATTGTCGTGTTGATGACCGGCTTGGTGGTGCTTGTGTTGTGAGATATGAGCGTCTGTTCATCTTGTTTGGCGTGGTGGTGGTTTTGTTCTTCATTGCGCACATCACCCGAACCCACACGACCACGAGATATTATGAAATGCAAATCGCCGCTGCGGAGAAAATGGATGAAGCGCTGGACGCCATCAAAACGAGGCGGGCGGAGTTGGGTATTCCTTCGGATGAGGCTACAGACCCTTTGGCAAGCGGCATCATCGGATTGCCGTGGCCGATGTTTGACGAAACCCGAACGATTACAACGACTTTGGGCATCCTTGAGGCAAAACAATTATCTGCGAATCCGAACTTTGCCGCATTGATCGTCCGGTACTTGTCCGATTTGAACATCAAATCCGGGGATTACGTGGCCATCAACTTCTCGGGCTCCTTTCCGGCGTTGAATATCGCAACACTTGCGGCGATTGAAGTGATGGAACTCCATCCGATCATCTTTTCCTCCATTGGCGCTTCAACCTATGGCGCCAATCATCCGGATTTCACATATGTGGATATGGAACAATATCTTTTTGATGAAGAGATTATCTCTCATAAAAGCGGATTTGTGTCGCTTGGAGGACATAATGACCGACTCGAGGAAGTTTCAGATCTGGTATTCAAAGCGGAATTATTGACTCGGTTTCGCGAAGCGGGGTATGAAATCATCGAAATGGATTCATTATCGGAAAACATTCAGTACCGGTACGCGCGTTATCAGGATCTTGGCATTGCGTTAAAAGCGTTTATCAATGTAGGAGGCAATCAAGTCTCTTTTGGAACGAACACCAGTTACTATCCTAACGGTCTGATTAAGCGGATGTCCGTGTCGGTTCGATCCAATTCGGGGTTGATCGAACGCTTCCTTCGCGACGATATACCTGTAATTCAACTTCTGAATATTGAAGATTTGGCACGACGGAACGATATGCAGACGACGATTTCCACACCTTTCGTCATCGGTGATGGAGCTATGTATTACGACTTTCATTACTCTCAGTGGATCATCATCCCCGGATTACTGATCGCGGTCATGCTGATCATCGGAGATTATCTTGATAGAAAGAGAAAACGACAAACGAGGTGAACACCATTGGATAATCGTCCCATCGGAGTATTCGATTCCGGTCTTGGCGGATTGTCGATACTCAAAACTTTGACACGAGCATTCCCGTATGAAGATTATATTTACGTGGCGGATTTGAAAAACTGCCCGTACGGCGTCAAAACGAAAGCACAGATTGCGCAGTATGTGAGTGATGTCGCAGATTATCTGGTGAAAAGCGACGTCAAAGCTATTGTGATCGCGTGCAATACTGCAACCGCAAACAGCGAGCATTTGCATCTCTCGATCCCGGTGATTGGTATGATCCAAGCTACCGCAAAAGAAGCAATGCAATATCGAAATCGGGGATTCTCGTTGGTCCTTGCGACGGATGCGACCGTCGCATCGCACTTGTATCAACAAGCGTTGCAAGCATATCAGATTGAAGCGATTGAAGTGGCATGTCCGACATTTGTGATGTTGGTCGAAGAAGGGAAGATGGAAACGAGCGAATCTTATCGTATCGTTTCTGAACATCTCAGACCCTATGCGGCGCAGACGGTTGATTCAGTGATACTAGGATGTACCCATTTCGGGTTTCTTAAAAAGGAAATCCACAACTGCCTCCACGAAGCCGTTTTGGTTGGCGGAGGCGTAGAAGTATCACGTCAATTGCGTCAGGAACTCGAACGTCAAGACGCGTTTGCTTCTGATCTTCGGC
>JBAZGL010000201.1:0-2549 GCA_041652855.1 Candidatus Izemoplasmatales bacterium | reverse complement strand
CTCGACTCTGTGGGAAGAACCATGGGTTGACACCTTTGATGGCGGACGGCAAATGATTTCGATCGGCACAGAGTATGTGACGTATACGGTCGAGTTCATGATGGACAAATCGACATATTTCGCGAATGGCGCTAAATTCCAGTTCCAATTCGGGTTTGTCGGTGACCTATCCGGCAACAACATTTACATCAATGAATTCCGCCTGGAGAAGGTTGAATATCCGTATATCGCCGACTTTATCCTTGTGGATGATTTCGGATATGCTGATGAAGATGCCTTCGAAGCGGAATGGACGCAACGCACCAACACAGTTGATTACAATCCAAGTACCTATATGAACCTCGATGTGGAAAAAGGTGCGATGGTATTTGAGATGCCAACTCCGGTCAATAATGGATGGCATATCGCACGTAAGTATGATTCGCTTGCATCCTTTGGTGTCACAGATGAGTACAAGTACCTCGCTTTCTACATGACGAACAACACGACTCGTGATTCCGCGCACATCTGGCTGTATTACGCAGGGACACAAAACTCCTATGCGATCACGCTTCCGGCAGTAGGCGAAACGGGATGGGCTTATATCGATGTGACGGTATCAGGACATCAAGCGAGCGCAATTACTGATTTCGGGATCGGTTTTAACAACTGGTCATCCAACCCCTATATTGGAGATATCACGGTTTACTTCGTATGTGCGGTTCAAAATCCTGACGAGTTAGCATATATCACACCGGTTGAAGAAGAAGAACCCAAAGAAATCTATTATCTCGTGGATGACTTCGTGTATGAAGACGAAGACGCATTTGAAGCTGAGTGGACGCAACGCACCAACAGCACTAATGTGAGTCCAAGTGAATTGATGAACTTGGATTCAGAAAATGACGCCATGATCTTTGCGATGCCAGCTGTGGCAAACGGCGGATGGCATATGGCGCGAAAATATGATTCACTCGCGTCCTTTGGCGTTCCTGATGAATACAAATACCTCGCCTTCTACATGACAAATAATACCAACAGAACGACGGCGGCGGTTTGGCTCTATTATGCGGGAACCCAAAATTCATATGCGATCACGCTTCCACCCGTCGGTGAGACCGGCTGGGCTTATGTGGATGTCACCGCATCAGGGCATCAAGTGAGTGGCATTACTGATTTTGGACTTGGCTTCAATAACTGGGCGGGCGAAAATCAATATGTCGGTTCGTTAACGGTTATCAAGATCGTCATGGTCGAAAAACCTTCGGATTTGATTGACGTCGATGTTCCCATCGTCGTTGAACCACCGCTTTATCATGTGGTCGAGTCGTTTGAGTACAAAGACGAAGATGAATTCGAAGCCGAGTGGACGCAAAGAACCAACTCTGTGAATTACAATCCCAGTCCGAGAATGAATTTGGATGCAGGACTCGAGGCCATGGTCTTCACTTTGGTTGACCCCATCAACAACGGTTGGGACTTGGCCCGGAAATACACATCATTGACAGATTTAGGTGTCAGTGATGAAATGACGCATCTAGCATTTTATATGACCAACAATACCGATCAAACATCGATCAAAGTCTGGTTCTATTGGTCTGGTAGTCAAAACAGCTATACCATGACTATGCCAGCGATTGGTGAAACCGGTTGGGCGACCATCGCTTTCTCGCTAAGCAGCAAGCTTCCCAGTCAAATCACTGATATCGCGATTGGCTTCGACAATCAATCCTGGTCACCGGCAGCCGGTTCCTATACGATCTATGAAATCGGCGCGATTGATGATCCTTCGAAATTGGATCAAGTGGATGTGTATGTTCCCGTGATCGTTGAGCCACCCTTATATCATGTGGTAGATTCGTTCACGTATGCGGATGAAGATGCGTTCGAAGCTGAATGGACGCAAAGAACTAGCGGAACCAATTACAATCCGGGTCCGAGAATGAATTTGGATGCAGGACTCGAGGCCATGGTCTTCACACTTGCAGACCCGATCAACAACGGTTGGGATATGCCCCGTAAATATTCTACTTTGACCGCCTTGGGTGTCACGGATGAAATGACGCATTTGGCATTCTTCATGACTAATAATACTGATCAAACATCGATCAAAGTCTGGTTCTATTGGTCTGGCAATCAAGACAAATACACGATGACCATGCCGGCAATCGGTGAAACCGGTTGGGCGACTATTGCCTTCTCGGTCTGTGGTAAACTTCCGAGTCAAATTACTGATTTCGCCTTTGGTTTTGACAATCAGACTTGGTCACCGGCTGCCGGATCCTATACAATCTATGAAATTGGCGCGACCGATGATCCTTCGAGATTGGGCGCGATCGATGTCCATATTCCCGATGTCAGCAACAATGCACCGGTCGTATCGATATCTCAAGAAAATCTGGCCATCCTTTCGGGATTGACACTGGAGGAAGGCAAAGACATTACCACATTGATGAGTTCGCTCCTTTCGATGATCTCGATCGAGGATGTCGAAGATGGAACCATTCTCGCAACGATCGATATGGTCGATCTCAAAGATATGAATCCATTTGATCCCGTCAGGGGTTCGT
>JBAZGL010000200.1:0-2570 GCA_041652855.1 Candidatus Izemoplasmatales bacterium | reverse complement strand
TCGTAGAGCCTTTTCATCCTTGGCCGACATATTGATTGTCATATTAATTGTTTATGCAACCTTTTTACTCTTTGGCCGGTCGATTCTTCGTAATCAAATCGATCATTTCGATTTGATGTACACTGAATATTCGGAAATTCTTGAAGCCTATAACCAAGACTTATCCGATGCCGGAGAAAGTTATAAGAACGAACTGACCCTTGCCAGTGGAGATGATGCGAAGGAAGCGGTAGCTCTTAAAGCCTATCAAACCAAGGTCGTGCTGCTTGATCAACAAAACACCATTGATATCGAGCCGTTCAATCGCGATTTGACACGCTACTTCCTCTCTGTGGTCTATTACTTCGCTTTAGGATTTCTCATTCTCACCACCATTTATACTTTGGCGATGAAGGGGCGCACCCTCGGCCGGAGAATTATGCAAGTGAAACTAGACGGTCCCGTTCATGTCATCTCAGTCTTCTTTCACGATGTTGTCTTCAAATACTTTTTCATCGTCATTGTCTTCATGATCAGCATGGGCGCAGGCATCACCTTGTTCTTGATTTCGGTTTTGATCGATGTGCTGCTGATCAGCGTTTCCCGAAGACGCGCAACGCTTCGCGACATCCTCTTGAAAATGAGCGTTGTTCGCACCGGATATGGTTATAAATAAAATTCAAATAAATATCAAACACTAAAGGAGGAGTTATCATGTTTTTACCATTGATGCTCGAAGTCAAAATCGGCGCACTGATCGCCGTAATCGCTGTGATACTCGTAATTGTCGTTTATTTGGGAACCCGTATCAAGATTGTTCCCCAAGCTACCCAATACGTCATCGAACGTTGGGGATCCTACTACACGACTTGGAATGCCGGATTCCACTTCCTTGTTCCGTTCTTTGACAGAATCAAAAAGACGTATAATGCACGCGGACAAATCATCGACTATATTATTCTCAAAGAGCAAGTCCTCGATTTTCCACCTCAAGCGGTCATTACCAAAGATAATGTCACCATGCAGATCGATACCGTCGTCTTCTTGCAAATCACCGATTCAAAACAATATGTCTATGGTGCGGAAAACCCCGGCCTCTTGATCGAACACCTCACCGCAACGACATTGCGTAACATCATCGGCGAACTCGAGTTGGACCAAACCCTCACGAGCCGTGATCTCATCAATGAGCGCATGCGTATCATTTTGGACGAGGCAACCGACCCATGGGGAATCAAGATCAACCGTGTCGAACTCAAAAACATCATTCCGCCCAAAGAAATTCGCGAAGCGATGGAAAAGCAAATGCGCGCAGAGCGCGAACGCCGTGAATCTATTTTGATCGCGGAAGGAAAAAAAGCTGCGAACATCCTTGAAGCCGAAGGTGAAAAGGCCGCCGCGATTCTTCGTGCCGAAGCCAAAAAAGAAGCTGCGATTCGTGAAGCCGAAGGTCAGGCCGAAGCGATCATCAAAGTACAAAACGCGACCGCACGTGGTATCGAACTTGTCAAGGAAGCCAAAGCGGACCAAGCGGTATTGACCCTCGAAGCGTACAAAGCGATGGAACGCGTCGCATCAGGACAAGCGACGAAGATCATTATTCCTTCAGAACTCCAAGGTGTGGTTGGCCTCGCAAGCGGATTAGTTGAAGCATTAAAAGACACGCCCAAAAAGTAATTTCATTTTCCTATCATTCCCAGGAGCCGTGACGACACGAAGATCATCCTTCTTCTTCCTCGTTGCGGCTCCTTTGCTTTTAGGTGCATTATCATTTATAATGGTAATGAAAATGTCGGTCCACACGACTTCGTTTTTCTACTCTAATGCATTAGGTGACCTCATATGCGACTGATTCAGTTTGTGAAAAGGAACATGGTTCTAACCCTCGTTTTTGTGATTCTATTGATCCTGGCTTTCGTCTTTGATCGGCCGGAAGCCATCTATCGAGGATACATCAACATTCTCCAAAGTCCCAGCGTATTGATTTCTGATTATATATTGATCGGCGGGCTCGGCGCAACGCTCTTTAACGCTACGACCGTCCTGATGTTTAACCTGGTGATGATCAAGAAACTCAACATCTCCATGTCCGGACCGGTATTTGCCGGTATTCTCACTATTGCCGGCTTTTCTTTCTTCGGGAAAAACATATTCAATACTTTACCTATCTACTTGGGTATCTATTTGTTTTCCAAAGCTCAGAAACTCGAATTCCGTTCCTTCATCATTGTGACGTTGTTCTCGACCGGGATTTCACCCCTCGTCAGTTTTCTAATCTTTGGTACGTCTTGGCCGTGGTATTTTGGAATTCCTGCAGGAATCATCGCGGGTGTAATCGCCGGATTCATTCTGCCTGCGCTATCAGCGCACACCATGCGTTTCCACCGAGGATACAACCTCTATAATATCGGCTTTGCCCTTGGTATCCTGTCGATGTTGTTCGCGGTCATTTTCCACAGTCTCAATATTGACTTGAATGTCGGCGGCCCCACAAGTGAACAATACCACATCGAGCTTGTGGGGATCAGTTTAGGATTATCAACGTTGTTCATAATCATCGGGCTGGTACTCGATCGCAAACTGCTTTTACG
>JBAZGL010000199.1:0-2602 GCA_041652855.1 Candidatus Izemoplasmatales bacterium | reverse complement strand
TTTGGTCATCATCGGTGCCTTGTGGTTGGTGTTGGAAGTCCATCGTGGCAAATGCAAACTACCCAAACGCGCGCAAAACATCTCCTCCGACGACACGCCTTAAACATGCGATCACAAAAATAATAATGATGGAGACTTATGTCCCCATCATTTTTTTTGATTCATAAAAGTGATTCTCATCGGTGTACCACTGCGATGAGAATCATCGATGATTCGGCTTCGAAAGGCGTATGCAGAAAATCACCGTACATCCTGATATCACGAAAACCCGCTTTCTCAATGATATACCTCATCTCATGCGATCGCAACGGAATCAATGTCGCTTGCGACTGAAGCGATATATCCCGATAGTATAGGTGTGTGTGAAAGTCGATGGTATGCGCTTGGTGGATATAGCGTCTTGTAAAACGCAGATCGCCGTTGTTAATCTCAGGCAATTCAGTGATGTGTTGAGCGAGGACGCGGTCATAGTTGATGATCTGGATGAGGCAGGTTCCATCCTCATCGAGCCAGTCATGCAGCTTCTGTAACATTCTGGAGATCGCATCTTTGGATGGAAGATGGACCAACGTGTTGCCGATCGAGAATATTCCCTTGAACTTCTGATTGAACATCATATCCAACATATCGGCTTGCACATAGGTGGCATGCAGGTTTTCTTCACGCGCCTTTTGCTTCGCTAACAAAATCATCTCCGGATCGAGATCCACTCCCATAGCATCGATGCCATCGTTAAGAAACGCACGCACATAGCTTCCGGTTGCGCATCCAAGATCGAGGAGTGGACCTCCGGGCATGACTGCTTTAATCAGGTCGAACTTGCGTGCATCAAAGGGAAAAATTTGGTCATACACACGCGCATACTCGGAATATGCCGTCACCTTCGGGTTCGCCAAAGCCATGAAATCAGCGATGCCCTTCGATGGGAACGATGCAGATAAACCGGAATGGTTCGGTTCCCGTGTTTTGAAACTGATGCATGGTGTGTGCGGGAACATAGGCGTATGAACCAGCTACGACAGGAAATACATCTTCTTCCATCCTCAACGCGCCTATCCCTTCTAATATGTAATTGATATGCGGCCATGCGTGTTGATGATGCGGTGTATAACCGCCACTATCCACGATGATTTCGCGCATGACGTGGTTGTCCCAACCTTCATCGGGGCCGACCAAGATTTTAATTTTGGCGTTCTTCGCTTCCGGTGTGGTAATATCTTTGGTGAGAACTCCTCTCGAATGATTGACCATGGTTCTATCTCCTTTTTTTTGTGGTTTCTGGATACTTTCATTATACATGAAGACATCTTAAAAAACCACCGATTTGGCCTTGGATAGCACCCATACGGTGGTTTGTGGATAAAGGAGACTCACGATGCTCAAACACAAAACGCGAAGCATCTCTTTGGATGCAAAAACTAGATATACAGATTCTTCTTCCGAAACACCATGATTGCGCCCATATAGAGTATGGATGCCATGCCACACATGAGTAAGATGTTTATCCAAATGGTGGGATTGTCGACTCCCACACGACTGGGATCGAACAAAGTGAAGAGCGTCAGATAGCGAAAGAAAGACAAACTATCATCGGCGCTGGAGAGCATTTGGAAAATGAGAAAAGCAACGGGAATGCCCAAACCAAAACCGAGACTCACCGATTTGTCATTGGCCACGACGGAAAAGAAAAATCCGATCCCTCCGATTACGAGATAGAGTGCCATCGCATATACATTCAGCAATAAAAAGGGACCTACTGCCATTTCTTGAGGATAAAACAGCTCTGCGAATAACAACCCGATACCAGTATAGATCGCGAACATCAAGATGTTGGAGACAAAGCTGAAAACCATTTGAGTCACGATGATCTTCGTGCGCGAGTTGGGGGTTGAAAGCAGAAATGCCATCGACCCGGAATCGACTTGTGTGGCGATCAGTCGGTGATTCACGACCACGGAAACGACCATCGGAAACAAGAAGACCAAAAATCCATATAGATAGCCGCTCATGAACGAGAAAAGTGTCGTGCCCAATTGATCGAAGTTCATCGCTTTGATCAGCGCTTCGGGAAACAAAGCGAGGAGTTGGTCCATCAGTTCTAGATATTCGGGATCATACATGGCGAGAATGATCGCGAAATACATGATGAATACACACGTCATAATGCTCCAAATCAAACCATTATTGCGAATATTCGCCTTGAACAGTGCCCACGACATCTTAGTGAGTTTCCTTTCCGTAAAATCCGATGAAAACCTCTTCGAGTGATTCATCAAGACTTTTCATACTGGTCACTTGACGTTTGGCCAACGCCTGCAACACATCGGTGTAATTGTCTTGAATATAGATGAGGCATGTATGATCATCGATGACTTTGAGATCGAGCTTCGTCTTTTGCATCTCCCTGACATCTTCCTCAGAAGCAAAGCCTACGCGAAACGTTTTGCGGACTTGTTCCTGAAGGTGGGATATTGAGGCCACCGTCACGATTCTGCCATCCTTGATGATCGCGACCCGCTCGCATGTCCGTTCCACTTCTTCGAACTGATGGGATGACATCAGAATCGTCTTGCCCTTTTGTTTTTCCTCGCAGATCAAATCG
>JBAZGL010000198.1:0-2609 GCA_041652855.1 Candidatus Izemoplasmatales bacterium | reverse complement strand
AGAGCGAATACTACTATGTCCTTTCTGATGAACCGACCACCGGACTTGTTTCCATCAACGTCGTCGACGCGATGTTGTCCGACAAGTACCGCATCCGCAACACCCAACCCGATCCGGGTTATCAAAGCGGATGGAAGTATGCGGGTCAAACCCGAAATTGTTCCTTCCATATCTTGGCTAAGGGTCCCGATGGGGAAAAGCAGACCGCAGAACTCGTCATCAAAAGCATTTCCATCTATAACAACATGGCGTCACTGGAACAAATATCCATCACCGCTCCAGGCCTGGAAGGCAATGTCCTGACCCGGACGAAGCTTGATCCATCAATTCAGTTGCACACAGCTTTCACGCCCCAAGTCGGGTTTGATGACACCGTGATATGGTCGAGTGACAACCCAGAGATCGCGACGATTGATGAAAGCGGCAATGTGTCGTTTGTGGGTGTCGGTGTCACCGAAATCCACGCCACCGCTTTGATCGATCAAAGCAAACGTGCTTCGATCACCTTGAACGTCCTGAGCGGCTTTGAGAATCCTGCGTTCTTGCTTGGCGAACTCGAGTCGTTGAGTTATGACGCTACCTCAAGCGATCGCGATCGCTTCAACGATCTCTTCCAAACGACATGGGGGTTGGACAACTATCTGGATTTCACTTTGCCCACGCATCCGCTCTTATCCTTCAGATTTCAGGATCAAAGTTTGCGGATCGATAACCATTTCGATGTAAGTTCAGCATCTAATCGCGCCATCGCCGATCAGGATCTCGATGGCACGAATGCCTATTTCTCGATTCCGTTGACTGAAACCGCGACGATCTATCGGCTCAGAGACGGGGTGTTGGTATCGGAAACTCGAGACCACATCCGTGTCACTTATGCCACTCATGATGCAAACTACACGAAACGTTTCGCGAATACTGAACGGATCATGATTGTGTACGCATCAGGTATCATCAAAAAGCTCGAGGTTGTCCAACAACCCGTGCGTATCATCAAACATGATCAAGCTGCCGATTTTATGAATCCTTCTCTTTGGATCATCCCAGATCGCACGCAACAAGCACTTGATCCCGTCGCGCATCAATTGTCTCCAGCATTGCTCACTTTGGATATTGACGGCATCAAAATCAAACAAAACAAATACCCTGAAGCGAAGTACTGTTTTGGTGGCATCATATCATCGATGCTGTATGTGGATGAAATTACCCCCGTCGAACTGCAAATCGATGTCGCACGGACCAACGCACTCAACGCGTTCGTCAAGACGATGTGGGAAGTCAAAATCATCTATTACCACGCTGATGGTAGCACAGTCGTGAGTTCCACACCTCTGAAACTCACAGCCAGCCAATCTTCCGGATTTTATTCATTTGTTTTTACACCCGCATACACGCACTTCCGCTTGTATTTGGTCGCGAACGGATCCGATATTGGTCAACAGTTTCCAGATGCGGAAGTCGTTGTGTCTTCGTTGAAGTTGCTACTTATAGAAGCGGGAGCATAGGAGTCAGACATGGACAAACAACTCATCATCGACAAAAGTAGGGTGCGCCCTTCACGTCCCGATTTTGAAGTGATCGGCGTCTTTAATCCTGCCATCATTCAAGCAGATGATCATTATGTGATGATCGCCCGGGTCGCCGAAGGCGTCAAGCAGACGGATCCGGATTATATCTATGTGCCCCATTTCATCCATGCTAAAGGCGTAAAAATCGAAAAAATCCCGAGGCATTCTCCTGATTTTGATTATTCCGATCCGCGAATCATCAAGAACACTCATCAAACCTATCTCACTTCCGTATCGCATTTTCGGATTGTCCAGAGTCAAAACGGCATCGATTTTGACTTTGATCAAGCTGAGATGTTATTTCCGGATAATATCTATGAAGAATACGGCATCGAAGATCCCCGGATTACGAAGATCGGGGATGCCTATTATGTGACATTCTCAGCGGTGAGTTCAAACGGAATTAACGTTCGGTTGATGAAGACCCTGGATTTCAAGAAGTTTAAACGTTATGGGAATATCCTCCATTCCGACAACAAGGACTGCGTCTTGTTTCCCCAAAAGATCAATGGTCGGTTCTATGCCCTGCATCGGCCAAGCATCTCCCAGTTCGGCAAACTCGATATTTGGATTGCGGAAAGCGACAATCTGTCCGATTGGGGCAATCATCAAATCATGCTTGATGCCCGGATTCACTATCAACCATCCGTCCGCGTCGGCGCAGGGGCGGTGCCCTTCCTCACGGATCAAGGGTGGGTCGTGATTTATCACAGTGCCGATTATCAGCATCGTTATCACCTCACGGCGATGTTGCTCGATGCAAAAGACCCGCATCGCATCCTCAAGAAGAGTCGTTATCCGCTCGTGATGCCAACGGAGTGCTATGAACAAAAGGGTTTTGTCAATGACGTCGTCTTCACATGCGGTTTGATTGAGGGCGATGAATATCTCGACATTTATTACGGCGTTTGTGACGAACATATCGCCAAGTGCCGTCTGACCATGCAGGAATTATGGGACAATTTGGAGGCGATCCGATGAGAAAAATCGTCTGTTTCTTTGTGATTTTGGGCATCTTTTTCGGAGTGAACGCATGCCACAATA
>JBAZGL010000197.1:0-2624 GCA_041652855.1 Candidatus Izemoplasmatales bacterium | reverse complement strand
CGTATTCGATGAAGAACACTTTCACCTATCCATTGGCAATACGACGATTAAAGAAGGCAGTGGCGTTGTAGTGAGTTATGAGGAATACGGTCTGGACGCGTTGAAACTGGTGAGACTGGGTAATACGATTATCATGGCGGGATCCACCGATGCCGGTGCGATGTATGCGATGTATGAATTTTTGGAGCGAACATTCAATCTTGAAGTGTATGCCGTCGACGAATGGTATATCGACACCGAAGTCGAAACGGCGTATATCAAGGATTTTGATGTACTTGAGGTCCCTTTGTTTCCACGTCGTTCCGTGGGATTGTTCACCTATACCATGAATGAAACATACCGCAATCGGATGCGTCAAGAACTCTATAATGACGGCTGGATCATGTGGAGCCATTCCCATTTTCGGATTTTGCCTCCGGATACCTATTATGCCGAACACCCCGATTGGTATAGTCCTGACCAAACGCAGTTGTGCTTAACCAACGATGAGATGCGCGCGGAATTCACCCGTGTGGTTATCGACCTCGTGCGCGATCATCCCGAACACGGGTATATCATGCTCGGACAAGAAGACATCAACACCTTCTGCACTTGTCCCGATTGTGTGGAACTCATCGAGACGTATAAAGAAAGCGGCGTCATGATGCGCTTTATCAATCAGGTAGCAGATGATGTCCAAGCCTATATCGACGAACATGAACCCGGAAGGATTTTCTTTGTCTGCACGTTTGGTTATCACAAGACACAGTACGCGCCTGCGAACAAAAACCTAGAAGGCATCTACGTGCCGATCGATGACTCGGTGTTGCCTCGAGACAACGTGATGATCATGGTGGCCCCAATCCGGGCGTGCAACTCCCATCACTATCTCTCGGAGTGCAACGGCGATACCGAACAAGTACTCAGAAGTTGGGACGCAGTCGCGCATGACCACATCTTCGTGTGGATGTACAACAAGATTTTCAATCAATACTTCATCCCCTTCAACAATTTCTCGACCTTGGTGGACAACTATCAAATCCTGGCAGATATGGGCGTGCAGTTTGTCTATCATCAAGGTAACAAGGAAACAGAAGCGGGCGGATTACAGGAGTTGATGAGTTATGTCCAAGCGAAACTCATGTGGGATAACAAGCAGAATCCCGATGTGCTGGCTTCAGACTTCATCGAACATTTCTATAAAGATGCGGCCCCACATTTCCAAGAATATTATGATTTATTGCGTATGACTTATGCGATTTGGGAACAACGCGATCACATTCACACGTATAACTCCGGTTCCATCGCTTTGAATACATATAATCAAAACTATTGGACGAGAGACTATCTCGACCGCCTTGACGATCTTTTCGTGCTCATGCTTGAAAGTGTCGCGGACTATGAGATCAGTGACCCAGATTTGTATGAAACCTTGGTGCTCAGAATCAAGAAAGAGCGATTGACTGTGCAAATGCTTTATCTCAACTTCTATTTTGATGAATTCACGTATGATGAAGCAGCTGAAATAATCGATGATTTTGAATATGTATGTTCCCGTTTTGGAATTACTGTATGGCGGGAAAAATATGGTGTCCGGAATGTTCCGGAAAGTTTGATTTCCGTACTCGTGGCTTCATGGAGAAGCGCGCTCCAACTTAAATAGAACACTCATTACTCATAAAATTGAACAAGGAGGAAAGAAAATGAAACGAACCACAAGGTTCATCTTGGTGCTTTTTGTCGCCGTATTTTCTCTCATAGTGGCCGGATGTAACGGCCAAACGACGACCCAAGCTCCAACGACTTTAGCGCCAACCACACAGGCGCCGACGACCCAAGCTCCCACCACACAAGGGACAACGGGTGTGGTACCCACCACCCTAGTTCCGACGACTTTATTGCCTACGTCGACGGGGACCACCACCACAGAGGAAGCGGAGGTGTTTGTCCTGCTCGATCGATCCACTGCCCGTCTGGATGTGGGAATCGAGCTCACCCTCGTTGCCGAAATGACGGACATGTCCTCACCCACCTTTGTGTGGACTTCGAGCAATCCGCTCGTAGCGTCTGTTTCCGAAGGTGTCGTGACGGCATTGACTTCAGGGCAAACCACGATTCGCGTGAGCGTGGGCACGCTTTATGCCGAATGCATCGTCACAGTCGATGATGTCATCGACTTGATTTTCCCAGTGATCGCGCCTACCGCGTTTGTGGGTGATCAAATCGATCTCGGAGCCTTTGCACGCGTGAATGGCGTCAACGACGATGAGCACATCGAGATTTCCGGATCTGGCTTCTCACATGTCGGGAATCTAGTCACTTTCACCGGATCAGGCATCATCCAAATCACGGTATCCTATCCGGGAGCCCAGTCCGTTACCCGCAGCATCACCGTGTATCATGAAGTGAAATCCATTGCGGATTTTCATGCAATCAAAGAAGATTTGACCGGATACTACATGATGACTGCCGACATTGATTACGCTGGAGAACCACTCGACACCATCGCGCATTATTCGGATGGTTACACGTCGAGTGAAAACGGTTTCTCAGGTGTTTTCGATGGCAATGGCCACACCATCAGCAATTTCTACGCATACTATTCAACCAATCCTTCGGTCGTTGCCAACTCGTCTCCATTTGGC
>JBAZGL010000196.1:0-2630 GCA_041652855.1 Candidatus Izemoplasmatales bacterium | reverse complement strand
TCGACCCCCCTTTCTCCGCGGAGGCTTTTTCACCGGTCGCCAGATTCTGTCCGTAACATTTGCGACAAATGCCGACCTTTGCCGTACACGTCAATGCCGTGCGGATCGCCACGGAAATCTCCTTCACATCTTTCGGATCTTCCGGGTTGACCATCGAATCGACGATCTGTTTAGCGATATCTTCAGAAATATAATGGTTCTTGCCGATGATGATTTCACCGGTGAAAGGATGCACATAATCCGCGGCAGTATATCTGCCGTAAATACGGTCAAAGAGCGATTCGATCGTCTTTGTGTCGCGATCGAGGAAAGCGGTCACGCGGACATTCTTATCGGTGCCACAATCTTCTTCGGTGATCACGACATCTTGGCTGACATCCACCAAGCGTCTCGTCAAATATCCGGACTCGGCCGTTTTGAGCGCCGTATCGGTCGATCCTTTTCGCGCGCCATGGGTTGAGATGAAGAACTCACTCATCGTCAAGCCTTCACGGAAGGAAGCTTTGATCGGCAGTTCAATCGTGCCTCCGGACGGATTGGCCATCAGACCACGCATTCCGGCGAGCTGGGTAAAGTTCGAGGCGTTACCGCGAGCTCCGGAGTCGGACATCATGAAGATATGGTTCTCGTTATCGAGCTCATCGATCAGACCCTTTTGAATTTCATCTTTCGCGTTGGCCCACTCTTCAATGACCAGTTTTGAACGTTCAGAATCCGTCAAAAGCCCCATGTTATAGAGCTTATGAATCTCATCGACCGCCAGATCATGACGTTCAAGCACTACCTGCTTCTGAGAGTACACTTTGACATCGCTGGCCGCGACGGTAATACCCGCGACCGTGGAGTACTTGAACCCGATGTTTTTCATTTTATCGAGCATCTTGGATGTTTCATTGATTTTGTATTTCGCAAAGATTTGCGCGATAATCATCGAAAGAAACTTCTTTTTGAAAGGAGAGACACACTTTTTCGCTTTAATCTCTTGGGGGATGTTTTTCCCCGGAGCGATAAAGTAGCCGTCCGGTGTGGCTTCTTCAAGATTTTCCTTCGTTGGTTCGTTGATATAGGGGAAACTTTCAGGTAAAATCGTGTTGAATATGAGTTTTCCCGGCGTGGTGATCAAATAGTGGTTTCTTAACGATTCATGCATCGGCCGATTGAGCGATGCGGCGCGAATAGCGATTCGTGAATGAAGCGTCAACAACTTGTTTTCATAAGCGAGAATCACTTCGTCATAATCGCGATAAATCGAACCTTCACCGATGTCCCCGGATTTCTCCATCGTCAGATAATAGTTTCCGAGAACCATGTCTTGGGATGGCGTCACCACCGGTTTTCCGTCCTTCGGGTTCAAGATGTTGTTCGAGGCGAGCATCAACACGCGCGCTTCGGCTTGGGCTTCTTCCGACAATGGGACATGGACGGCCATTTGGTCGCCATCAAAGTCCGCATTGAATGCGGTGGTCACCAGCGGATGCAGGCGAATGGCCTTACCCTCAACCAACTTCGGTTCGAAGGCTTGAATGCCAAGGCGATGCAGTGTGGGTGCCCGGTTCAACAAAACCGGATGCTCGCGGATGACATCCTCAAGCACACCCCATATCCGCCCGTCGAGCATTTCAATCAAACGTTTCGCACTGCGGATGTTCGATGTGATGCCGCGGCTGATCAGTTCACGGATCACGAAGGGTTTGAAAAGAATGATGGCCATTTCTTTGGGTAAACCGCATTGATACATTTCAAGATCCGGACCGACCACGATTACGGATCTACCGGAATAGTCCACGCGTTTTCCCAGAAGGTTTTGACGAAAACGACCTTGTTTTCCACGAAGCATGTCCGATAATGATTTCAAAGCACGATTGCGCTCCACCACGACTTTGCGGCCGCGTTTGGAATTGTCGATCAATGCATCGACAGCTTCTTGAAGCATCCGCTTCTCGTTTTTGGTGATCAGATGCGGCGCACCTTGTTCAAACTGGCGTTTCAACCGATTGTTTCGGTTCAAGATCCGACGATACAAGTCATTGAGGTCGGTCGTCGCGAATCTGCCACCGTCGAGTTGGACCATGGGTCGCAAATCAGGCGGAATCACCGGAAGGACATCGAGGACCATCCACTCAGGCAAGTTATCGCTGTTCTTGAAGGCCTCGACGACGTTGAGACGTTTGATGATTTTGTCACGACGTTGCTTGGATGCCGTTTTCAGTTCGATGCGGAGATTCAGCGTTTCTTTTTCGAGATCGATCTTCTTCAGCAAATGCTTGACAGCTTCAGCTCCGGTCAATGCGCGGAAACGGCTGCCATATTCAAAATAATAATGTGTGTAATCCGCTTCCGACAAAATCTGTTTGAAAGTCAAATCAGTATCGCCGGGGTCGACGACGATATAGGACGCGAGATAGACCACTTCTTCAAGATCCTTGGATTTGAGATCCAAAAGGATCGCGAGACGCGAAGGCGTATTGCGCAAATACCAGGCGTGAACCACGGGTGCCGCAAGTTCGATGTGGCCCATGCGCTCTCTGCGCACCTTGCTCTCGGTGTATTCGACACCGCAGATCGGACAGCGTTTTCCGGGATGCGCGCTGCGTTTGGATTTATTGGAACACGCGCATTGGTAATCTTTG
>JBAZGL010000195.1:0-2634 GCA_041652855.1 Candidatus Izemoplasmatales bacterium | reverse complement strand
ATATGCCCAAAAAGAGATTAAATCTACAGGTTTTCCACATTATCATACGTTTGATAAAGAAAAAAAGGACTGGTAGGTCCATGAAGAAAATCATTTCTTCATTTCGTTACAGTCCCTTTTTGGTGGATTATTTTGCTTGTTTCATCGATTGCATGACTTGACGTACTTGCTTCTCCGAAGGCGTCCGACCCATCTGAGACATCATCGCTCGGACCATCGCTTCATTGATGGGTGGGTTTTTCTCCAAATACTTTTGGAAATATTTCCGAGCAACAAAAAAGCCAATAATGAGACCAACGAGTAACGTGACGATCGGTAGAACGATCTGTAACCATAAGGGCATCGTGAACACTCCTTTTCAATCGGTTATATTGTAACAGAACTAATCAATAAATACAAGCAGAAAACAAGGCGCAAGAACATATTTAGGCTATGTATGGGATTAACCCTAAAATAATCTTTACAAACCGCAATGGAGTTGGTACAATAGAAACGGTTTCTGACAATGACTAAGGAGGAATGACCATGCCGAGAAGAATCCTCGATACTTGTATCGCTTGTGGCACGTGCAAAGAAAGCTGTCCTGTGGACTGCATTGAAGCTGGCGACATCTATGTGATCGATCCAGAACAGTGCATCGACTGTGGCGTTTGCGAAGTCAATTGCCCGGTTGATTGCATTATTGCGGAATAAGCTTCGCCGCGCGCAGATGGTCTCCTTTGAAGGAGACTTTTTTTTATCCCCGCCAATTTGGCGGGGATCGTCTACTCAATAATGGGATAGTTCTTGAAATAATCAGATACCCTACGCAATGATTGAACCAAGACTTCGTCTTCTTCGATTTTCAGATCCTTGAATATCTCGGCGATCATCTGTTCGTGAAACGCGTCGTGGATCGTCAGCGCGTTCACAGCTTTATCCTCCAGTGCGATCAACACTTTGCGCCGATCAAACTGGTCATAATACCGTCTGACATAGCCTTTTTGATAGAGCGTATTGATCGCCACTGACAAAGACCCGGCGGTAATTCCGAGTCTTTGTGCGATGGAAGTCATCGAAGGATCAGGGAGTTTTTGGATGGCCTCGAGGACGTGCACTTCGCTCATCGAGAGTTTCACGCCTCTTTGCTTCAAAGCTTCACCTTCAATAGTGAGGATACGATTGAAGATGTCTACCAATAACTCGTTGATGAGATGTCGCGTATCACTCATAGGCACTCATCTCTTTTCTATATATCCGAGTCCCATCGTTCCTGGACCGGCGTGACAGCCCACCACAGGTGTCAAAGGAATCATCTTGATCTCTTTCAAATTCAAGGCTTCCTGGAGTTCTTCCTGCAGATCGAAGAGTTCTGCCATATTGTTCGTCGTAATGATGAAGGCTTCGACGTTCTTGCCTTGAATTTCTGATTTGAACCGCTCGATCATCGACTCACGCGCTTTCGCGGTCGTCCGGATTTTGTCGAGTGTCACCACTTTGCCTTCTTTGGATACCTCGAGCAATGGTTTCAGTTTCAGCAAGGTTCCGAAAAATCCCGCCGCATTCGACAGACGTCCGTTTTTCACGAGATACTTCAATGTGTCCACCGTGACGTAGATATGGTTGTGATCGCGCAACCACGCGAGCGTATCCAGAATTTCGGAACTCGGTTTGTTTTGATCTGCCATCTTCTTCGCAGTCAGCGCGAGGTATGCTTCGACATAGGACACCGATTGGGAATCGAAGATATGGATCTTTTTGTCTTCCATCATTTTAGCAGCGAGAACGGCATTCTGATACGTTCCGCTGAGGTGTTGCGAGATCGTGACGATGATCAATTCATCATAACCTGAAGCGAACATCTCCTGATACATCTCGTGAATCTTTCCCGTACTCGTCTGGGCGGTACGGATGTTGAGATCAGGATTGCGCGTGATCCGTTCATAGAAATCATCCGCGTTGATCTCCACAAAATCTTCGTATTCTTCGTTTTCGATCAAAAGCAATGACCGAAAAATCCGGATTTCCTTATCGTGTACCAAATAATCCAACCCCGAGTTGCCACATACAGCGACGCCAATTTTGCCCATCTTCATTCTCCTTTTGTTTGTTTTAATATCAAATGGTTTGAATTTCAAAACAATTATAGCATAGCCCTACGGCTTTTGCAAGAAAAAAGTGAAGAACCGAAACGGATCTTCACAGGGTTTGATAGGGGTTGGTATCGATACCCGATTTCGCGATGTCGAGTTCGGGAAATTGTTCCTTCAAGACGTCGAACACCGCTTCGACAAAGACTTTTTCCGCGGTATGACCGATATCGACCAGGGGGAAGCCCATCTGCAAGGCATCGATCGCCTGATGATAGGATATATCGCCCGTCAGAAAGACATCACAGCCTTTGCGTTGCGCCGGGACGATATGTTGCTGGCCACTGCCACCAGATATTCCCACGACACTCACTTCGCGGTCCTCATCCCCGATCAGGCGTACATGATCGAGTTCCAACACTTCTTTCACCATGGAAATCAACTCTTTGATGGTCGTCGGTTCGATTGTGCCATAGCGACCGATTTCATCGTTTTCATCGAGCAGTTTTGCATTCTTGATGCCGATTTTTCTTGCAAGAATGTCGTTCATGCCGCCTTCGGCACG
>JBAZGL010000194.1:0-2640 GCA_041652855.1 Candidatus Izemoplasmatales bacterium | reverse complement strand
GGTGATGAATCTGATTTTCTTGGTCGCGATGATTGTGGCAATCGTGTTCTCGTTTTCGGGTTCGAAGATCAACTGGAGTCGTTTCCGCTCGATCGGGCACTCCTTGCGCGTGATGATTGCTGGATTCGCGGATCTGCAGTGGGATTTCTTTTTTGGGACCGGCATCTTTCAATTTCAGGAAGGTGTTGTCTATCTGACGCTGGTGACTTTGGCGATCGCATTCATTGGCACGTTCATCGGTGCGGTATTGGCGATCCCTTTCGGTTTTCTTGCATCGCAAAATATCGTGGGAAAACATGTAGCTCGAATCGGAGAAGCGATTCTCGTCATCATCAGAGTGTTTCCGGAAATCATTTTGGCATTGATTTTGGTCAAAGGCTTCGGGATGAATGCATTGACCGGCGTATTGACCATCGGATTACACTCGATTGGGATGCTCGGAAAACTATTTTCGGAAGCCATCGACAACATGGATAGGAGCCCTTTGGAAGCTTTGGATGCCGTGGGCGCGAATATCTGGCAGAAAATTCGATATGGGGTCATTCCGCAAGTGGCCGCTGACATTTCGTCCATCACTTTGTATCGTCTGGATATCAATGTTCGTTCTGCAACGGTTCTGGGCATTATTGGGGCCGGAGGATTGGGCGCATCGCTGATTCTTGCGGCAGAAAGCTGGAGTTGGAATATCTTGGGCACGATTCTCTTGGCGATCGTGGTCATGGTATTGGTGGTAGACGTCATTTCAAGCTACTTGCGTGGAAAACTCGTATAAATATTCTTCACTTCATCCTTCACCACTTTTCTTTTGAGAAGTGGTGTTTTTTATATGGGTGGATGAAACACGTTCTGTTTTGGATGTGATCTGTATTTCGGATTTCCCTTTCGCAAGATTTTTTTCGAGGAGAACATTTCTAGGAAGCGTATCGTTTTCTATGCGAAGGGGTGACATGAATGAAACAAGGATGGTTAATTGTATGGATGTTGTGCGGGATGTTGCTTTGTGGGACGAATCGGATCCATGGAGGAAATGTCCATTGCCTGCCGGGCGGGAGAAACTATTTATCGGAGGATTATTTTGTGCTTGAGGGAACCGATTACTATACCGAAACACCGTTTCTAGTCAAACCCTACACGACATACCTGTTGAGTGTGCCTAGGGATTATTTGGAATATGAACGACCGACGGTCGTGATCGGTTTTTATCATGATGATGACTTCGAATGGAGCGAGGTCATCGATTACACGGCATTTGTGGATGTGCCGGATTTAAACGTCTTCACCGTGACGTTCATGACGGATACGGGCATCAATTACATCCATATCAATTTCACGGGAGAAAGCGGATATTTTGCGCGACCGGATTTTTCATTTACGGGATTCATGATTGAAGAAGGCGAAATCTACACGGAATACGAACCATTCATTGAAGGGGTGGTCGTGGATGCGACTGCGCCATATTTTCTGTCTGCGGGGCGGGTCATCTCTTATGTGGATACACCAATCAGTGCTGGGGAGATCCAAGAAGGATTGATCGCGTATGATGCCATTGATGGCGATGTCACAGACATGATCGTGATCAAAGCGGATCATTATTCTTCCAACCAAACGACACTCGGGGATTATGTGATCACATTCTCGGTGACGGATACAAGCGGAAATGAAACCGAAATTGATGTTCTGGTTTGCGTAGTCGATATGGTGATGCCTGTTTTCTCGGATGTCGGCATTGTACAGGCAGTCTATCCGAATGTGTACTCCATTGATTCGCTCAAGGAGATGGTTCAGGCGAGCGATAACTATGATGGTGATGTCAGCCACCTGATCATGGTGGATACGGATGGCTACACACCATATGCAGATGTGGTCGGTGGGTATGAAGTCAGTTTTTTCGTGGAAGATCAAAGCGGGAACAGAGCGGATTACACTTTGCACATCGAAGTGATTGATTGCGATGAACCCATTATTTCCGGAACGACCGCCATCGCCATCGGATATGATCGCCTCATCACGCCCCAATATGTGAAAGCAGGACTCCATGTGATTGACAACTACGATCTTCAAGCGACTTTAGAGCTAGAACTTGTTCACGATACATACACGCCCTCAAGCACCACGTTGGGTGATTATGAGATGGTGTTTTCCGTAAAAGACTCGAGCGGCAATATCGCGACTCAAACCATCACCATTCACGTGATCGACGAGGTCGGGCCTCTGGTATATTTTGATCGCTCCGTCATTCGTGTATACAACGATTGGGTGCTTTCGTTGGGCGATGTCATCACCCTTATGGGCCATACTGGGGAATTGGATCTCAAAAATGATTATCAATTGCTCGTCACCTATGATTCCTACTCCAAACACGCTCATACTCCGGGCACATATCATTTGGCCTTCGATATTGAAAACACCCAAGGCGACGTCATCAGCAAGACACTCGAGATCAATGTCTCTTTGAGACCCACAGACTATGAGCATATCGGCGTGGATGTTCCAACTTCTGACACCCCCCGAGAAATCGAAAACCCATGGATATTTCTTGCATCGGCCATGGCAACGATTGTGTTCTTGTCGAATGGTCTTTGGCTGATCGCTCTTCGCAAAAAGAAAACGGTTTAGTGGTCTTTTCGCATGTTCCTTTTC
>JBAZGL010000193.1:0-2745 GCA_041652855.1 Candidatus Izemoplasmatales bacterium | reverse complement strand
ACCTTCTTTAAGGATACGGTCATCTGCCATTCTCTGGGGAAGAAGGCTGTGACTTCCACGGTATGGACATCTTTGAGCTTGAGCACATCTTCGACGCGATTGATGTGATCCTCAGAGATTTCGCGACTGGGCAAGAATGCTTCGACGCCTTGGACTTCCATGATGGCACCCTTTTCCTCGATTTGCTTGACCATGGCTGAAACGAGTTCACCCACTTTGAGTTTGAGATCGGCCCAGGGATTGTATTCAAGATGTTTCTTCGATAACGTGAATTGGCGTTTTTCCCGAGAAATACTCGTGATTTCAACTTCGATTTCATCACCGATTTGAACGCGTCCGGCGAGGTTGTCCTGAGGGTCCCATGAGTAATCAGAACGGTTCAATAAACCTGATACCTGGCGTTCGACTTCTAGAAGCATGCCAAATTGCATTTTCTTGACGATGTTGCCTTTGACTTTGTCACCGACTTTGTATTTTTGCAGGAACATATCCCAAGGTTTTTCTTCAAGCGCTCTTTTTGATAGCGAAATCCGTTTTCCGGATTTTTTGATGACTTTGACGGTGATTTCCTGATCGATAGATAATATTTCTTTTACATCTTTGATGTGGTAATGAGAGACCTCACTGATGTGCAACAGGCCTTCGATGATCGGTGAGAGTTGGACAAAAGCGCCAAAATCGACGATACGAACAACTTTTCCTGTGACGATATCTCCGACATTCACGGAATCAAGCGCTTCTTTCTCGGCTTGCTTGATGTGTTCAAACAGTAACTGCTTGCGATTGACGATGATCTTGTCGCGATTACGGTCTTTACGGATATCGATGATACGCACTTCGATGTCCGTTCCGACGAGCTCGGTCTTCATTTCTGGAGTTAGGGGATTGAGGCTAATCAAGGAGTCAGGCAAAAAGAGTTCGATGGCGTGAAAATCGAGGAGCAAACCGCCTCGAACATCTTTCTTGACACGAGCGATGATATCTTTGTCGATTTCTAGTTGCGAACGATACTCTTGTTGAACTGCTTTTCTCTC
Organism: Candidatus Izemoplasmatales bacterium; assembly: GCA_041652855.1. Classification (GTDB taxonomy): domain Bacteria; phylum Bacillota_I; class Bacilli_A; order Izemoplasmatales; family Hujiaoplasmataceae; genus JAAYZB01. Next base: position 1,711 of record JBAZGL010000193.1, on the reverse strand, counting down.
GATGTCTCTTCTAGATAACAACTAGATATTATTGGAATCTCCGTGGGCGATTTTTGTCACTTGAACTTCGATTTCATCGCCTTCGGAGACAAAATCCTTCGCACTGGAAAGTTTCTTATTCGTCAGGTGATCACGATAGATCGTCCCTTCAAACATATAACCCACATCGACAAGTACTTCCTCGTCTGTGACTTTGATGACTGTCCCCTTCAATATGTCGCCGACTCTGGGGGTGTTGACTACAGGCATTTCTTCGATCTTGAGTTCCATCTGCTTGCTCCTATTCGTCTTGATAGCATTTAAAAACATCGTATATACTATATTTGCAACTTCTTCGATATCCATATGGGATGTATCGAGCAGAATGGCATCTTCTGCTTGACGTAAGGGATTGTATTCGCGGGATGAATCGATACCGTCACGACGTTTGATTTCCGCTACAAGTGTATCATAGTCGCTCGAATACCCTAAAGCAAGGTTTTCCTCATGCCGCCGTTTTGCGCGTTCATCCACCGTGGCAGTCATGAAAATCTTCAAGTCTGCCTGCGGCAACACCACGGTTCCGATGTCTCTGCCATCCATCACGACGTTATGATGCTTTGCGATTTTTTGCTGGAGGGCGACGAGCTTGTTGCGAACAGGGATATGGCTCGAAACGAGCGAGACATGATTGGATACCTCACGCGAGCGAATGGTATCGGTCATCTCAACCCCATCCATGTAAAGGATGCCATCCTTGAATGTCATGGACGTTTCATCTAAAAAATCAAAGGCTTGGGGATCGTCAAGATTGACACCCTGTTTCAGAGCCTTATACGTCGTGGCACGATACATCGCACCGGTATCAATGTAGATGTAGTGGAGTTTCTTTGCCACGAGTTTGGCAACCGTCGACTTTCCCGCGCCAGCAGGACCGTCAATCGCCAAATGATGGTATCTCATCCTATCGCCTCTCAACCCATTACATTATATCACAACTTTGACGAAATCAAAGCGGTTTTTAGTCGTTTATTCCGTCTTTTCCAAAGGTGGATAAATTCCATAGCAACTTTAATTCATGAGGTTTTAGCGCCCGATAATGACCTAAACCCAAATCTTCAATAGTGATATTTCCCAATCGATATCGCTTCAACTTAAGTATGGGATGGTTAATTGCTTCAAACATCCGTTTGATTTGATGGTACTTACCCTCAGTGATGATGATTTTGACGTAAGTGTTGACTTTTTTGTCATCATAACGCACCTCGATGATTTTTGCGGGTTGACTGACGAAATCGCCCAGATCCATCCCACGTGTCAATCGTTGCGATTCTTCTTTGCGCAATAGGCCCTCAACTTTGACATGATATTCCTTCTCAATCTTATATCGAGGATGAAGGAGACGATTCATGAACTCTCCGTCATTCGTCAACAAAACCAAACCGCTCGTATCATAGTCCAAACGTCCGACAGGAAAAATCCGCTGCTGGACAGGTATCAAATCCATCAATGTCTTGCGACCCAAGGGATCCGAAGTGGTTGAGACATAGCCGGGAGGTTTATTCAAAATATAATAGACCATCGCCTCGCGCTTCAGCAATTCCCCCATCACGCGCACTTCTGCCTGGGATGAGACTTTGACACCAAGATCCGTGACCACGACGCCGTCTACCGCCACTTTTCCTTCCGCAATCCATACTTCGGCTTTTCGCCGAGATGCCACGCCTGCTTT
>JBAZGL010000192.1:0-2748 GCA_041652855.1 Candidatus Izemoplasmatales bacterium | reverse complement strand
ATGTGACACCGCTTCAGGAGATTATCCATGAAGCGCATCAAATAGGTGCGGTGGTCATCGTGGATGCCGCCCAAGCAATCCAGCATATACCGATCGATGTCAAACAAATGGACGTTGATTTTCTTGCGTTTTCAGGGCATAAAATGTGTGGACCGACAGGCATCGGCATCCTCTATGGAAAGCGAACATGGCTCGAACGACTGGAACCGATCGAATTTGGCGGCGACATGAACGACGAAGTCACAGCCGAGCATTCGGAGTGGAAGGATATACCCTATAAATTTGAGGCTGGAACCATGCCGATCGCATCCGTGATCGGTTTAGGCGCAGCCATCGACTATCTGTCGAATATCGGACTAGAAAAGATCGATTCATATGTGCGCAAACTCGGGAAATATACCCGCACTTTGATGAAAAAAATTCCGGGAGTGAAGATCTATAATCCCGATTCGGATTCGGGGATCATCGCCTTCAATATTCTCGGCGTACCCGCCCATGATGCCGTCGATTTTTTCTCACAAAACAATGTGGCGATGCGATCCGGGCATCATTGCGCCCAACTCGTCAGTCGGTTTCTGAACATCGATTCGTGTCTCAGAGCGTCGTTTTACTTGTACAACACCTTTGAAGATGCGGATGTTTTCGTCAAAACATTGGAGGAAGCCGTGCCATTCTTCATCAAAATGGGATTTCAGGTGATCATATGAACCAACTCGAAAATCTATATCGTGAAGTCATCATGGAACATTACAAACATCCCCGCAATAAGGGGTTGATCTCAAATGAAGCTTACATCAAAATTCGCCATAAGAATCCGAGTTGCGGGGATGATGTCACCATTCAGACCTTGATTGAAGGTCAGACGATCCGCGATTGTCGTTTCGAAGGCCACGGATGCAGTATTTGTTGCGCATCAGCTTCAGTGCTGACTGAAACGATGATTGGCAAGAACGTGGATGAAGCCCGGGACTTAACAGACCGATATTTACGCATGGTTTCGGGAGCGCCCAATGATATGGATCAAGACCTTGGGGAGGCCGAAGTCTTTTCCGGCGTCAGACAGTTTCCTGCACGGATCAAATGCGCATCCATTTCCTGGCAAGCTTTTCTTAAAACGCTTGAGGGAGGTGCGAAAAACGATGAATGATCCACACAAGCCACCGATTCAGGGGCTTGAAGACTATAAATATGGTTTTTCAACCGATGCGGAGCCCATTGTCCGTCTCGATAAAGGGTTGAGTGAAGCGGTTGTCCGCCAAATATCAAAGCTCAAAGGCGAACCCCTATGGATGCAGGAAATCCGTCTGGAAGCTTATCAACATTTCATGAAGCGACCGAATCCATCGTGGGGACCGGATTTGTCCCGTGTCCAATACGACGAAATCACCTACTTCATCCGCTCCACAGGAGATGTCGCCGAAAAATGGGAAAATGTGCCGACGAAGATCAAGGATACCTTTGACAAACTGGGGATTCCTGAGGCTGAGCAGAAGTATCTCTCCGGCGTGACGAGTCAATTCGATTCGGAAGCTGTCTACCATTCATCGCTTCAGGAACTGGCGGACCAGGGTGTGATCTTTCTGGATACAGATACGGCATTGAAGCGGTATCCGGAGTTGTTTCAAAAATATTTTGGCAAGGTCGTTGGCAGTCACGACAACAAATTTGCCGCGTTGAATACGGCTGTATGGAGCGGAGGCTCGTTCATCTACGTGCCGAAAGGCGTCAAAATCGATAAACCCTTGCAATCCTATTTTCGGATCAATTCTGAACGGATGGGCCAATTTGAACGCACTTTGATCATCGTCGACGATGATGCGTTTTTGAATTACGTCGAAGGATGCACCGCACCGATATATTCTTCGGATTCATTGCACGCCGCGGTGGTGGAAATATTTGTCGGCAAGCGCGCGTACTGCCGTTACTCGACGATTCAGAACTGGTCAAACAATATCGTGAATCTCGTGACAAAACGGGCGGTAGTGGAGGAAAACGGGCATATGGAATGGATCGATGGCAACATCGGCAGCGGCCTAAACATGAAATATCCCGGATGTATACTGAAGGGCGATTATGCGAAAGGCACGACGATTTCGATTGCATTCGCCTCGAAAGACCAACATCAAGACACAGGTGCAAAAATGATTCATCTAGGCCAGCATACTTCGAGCACCATCATATCCAAATCGATTGCGACGCAAGGGGGCAAAGTCAATTATCGAGGTCTGGTCAGTCAGGGACCGAAGGCGTATTTTGCCAAAAGCCGCATTGAATGCGATACCATTTTGATCGACAACCTATCCTCTTCGGACACATTGCCTGTCAATATCGTCAAGAATTTCCGAGGTCAGATCGAACATGAGGCATCGGTATCCAAAATCAGCGACGAACAACTCTTCTATTTGATGTCCCGAGGCTTGAGCGAAGCAGAAGCGACGGAAATGATCGTCATGGGCTTTATTGAACCGTTCGCTCGCGAACTGCCCATGGAATATGCGGTGGAACTCAATCAGTTGATCAAACTGGAAATGACGGGGTCCATCGGCTAGAATTCACCATCGTTCCCAGTTGTTTTTTTGTGCAATATCTTCTATTTCGGCTGAATATATGATACAATGTCCCAAAAGGCGGTGTTGATCATGAAATTGGTTCTGGCAATCGTATCGAACGAAGATGCGAGCAAAGTCCTGAAGACGCTGATCAAAGAAAACTTCTTCGTAACGAAACTGGCGACGACCGGTGGTTTTC
>JBAZGL010000191.1:0-2788 GCA_041652855.1 Candidatus Izemoplasmatales bacterium | reverse complement strand
GACTCGAAATGCTTGAATTCACTGAAAAACCTTAGGCTTCAACATGTCCATGACATGAACTCATAGAAACTCAAATAGATTTTATAGGAGGAATAAAATGAAACAGAGAATTTTGATTGCGCTTATGTTTCTCGGTCTAGGTTTGGTGTTCTTCGCATGCAACAACCAAACTACCCAAGCGCCTACATCACCCGTAACAACCTCAGTCACGCAACCCCCAGTGACAACGGAGGCGCCACTGCCGACGACTTTGGACTTGTTACCAGATTTGAATGCAGCTCCTGGCAACATCTACGGACCTTACAAACTGTCAATCTCCGAAGGTGTCGCAACCATCAACTACAACAAGTATGGCTATGCCTGGACGGAAATGGCAGTTGAGATTGAAGAGGCTGTCAGCCGCTTCAACAAACTTGTCGTAACCGCCAAGGGCGACGGACCGTTACTCGTTCGTTTTGTGGGAGAGGACGAAGTGTATGATGTGCGTTTGGCGCTGGGCGTCAACGACCAGACCTTCCAGATCAACTTGCGCGACGAGGATGATTTCCTTGAGACTTTGGAAAAAATCGTTTTGATCGCTGCTCCGGGAAATGCCGATGCAAGAGGTCAAATCGTAATCTCCAATCTTAAGTTTGACACAGGTACCGCATTTGGCACCGTCAAGGAAATCGAACTTCCCACATACGATGTGACTTACGGATGGGAAGAAAATGATGAGGACACCTATGACTTCACAGTTGAACTAGATGATTCCGTGAGTGTCGAGTACACCAAGCTTGCGGGCCAGGAATGGGTATACGCCGTCAATGAATTAGACACGAATTTGACTTTGGGATATAACCTTCTCACCGTGGTCATCGAAGGCACAGATACCATACAAGTGCTCATCAAACTCAACAACCGCTTTGAAAAATGGGTGACTTTTGATGGCACGGAACAGACGATCGAGATCGTTGTCCCCGAAACTCTGGCACAGATCATGTTATTCGCTGAAGGCGGAGCAGCCCCGGTAACCGGTGAATTCTCAATCAAATCAATGCTGCTGAGCTACGTTGAACCAGCAGGTGACATCGATGAATTTTCCATCATCGACTTCACGACCGGATGGGTGGATAATGGCGACAGTGTTTACACCTTCTCAGTAGATGATGGCGTCACGACAGTCAACTACGACAAGGGAACGCACGCATGGGCCACGATGAAATATGAGTTCTCAGACAACTTGAGTTTACTCAACACGGTCACCCTTGTAGTCCAAGGAACAGACGGAAAACAAATCCTCTTCAAAGACAGCAATAACAAAGAAACCTGGATTACCTTCGATGGCACCGAGCAGACGATCAAAATTTCCTTTGCCGGACCCATCACGAATGCTTTGATCTTCGCTGAAGGTGGCACTGAAAGTGTCACTGGCAGTTTTGACATCATCTCTGCAAAAGTCTCATACACTGCGGACGGCACCAATGTGAATGTGGGTTGGGTTGAAAACGATGCGGACACTTATGAAGCCGTTGTCGGAGATACAGGCGTCGTCACGATCAACTACACGAAAAACGCCGATCAAGCGTGGGCTTTCATGAGAACCATTTTTGATGAGGAAGACGCCGAAGGCTTGAATGCGCTCGTTCTCGTTCTGACCGGTACTCCCGGTAAGCGAGTTCTGATCAAACCGAATGACGCAGGATCACTGGAAACTTGGATAACATTCAAAAACGATCAACCTCACTTTGTCTATGTTTCAGCGGATATGTTTACCAATTGCATTATTTTTGCTGAACCGGACGTTCCCTCAGTGAGCGGTTCATTCTCCATCCTAAGAGCTGTGTTGACCTATATTGAACCTGATGCGCTTCCCAGAGACAGCGTCGTTGATTTCGAAAGCGGTTGGGTGGATAACGGCGATGGTGTCTACACCATCTCTGAAGATGACGGTGTCACAACCGTCAACTACGACAAGGGAGTGCACGAATGGGCCACGATGAAATATGAGTTCAAAGACAACTTGAGCTTACTCAACACGGTCACGCTTGTAGTCCAAGGAACAGACGGAAAACAAATTCTCTTCAAAGACAGCAACAACAAAGAAACCTGGATTACCTTTGATGGAACCGAACAGACAGTTGTCATCAGTTTTGTCGGACCGATCACCTCGGCGTTGATCTTTGCCGAAGGCGGCACGGCTAGTGCCACCGGCAGTTTCGACATCATCTCCGCCACCGTCAGTTTTGTGGCTGCACCACTCGAAATCACGGATGGTTGGGCTGAAAACGATCTTGGAACCTACACCATCGATCAAGACAATGTCGATGGTTCAGTGGTGGTCAACTACGCCACGACTGGTTCTTATCAGTTCATGATCAACAACTTTGATCTTGAAGACACCGTCGGTCTCAATACCTTGACGATCGTCGTTCAAGGCACATCAGGCAAAGAACTCTTGATCAAACCAAATGATTTAAACGCCATGGAACAAATAGTCATCTTCGATGGCACCGAGCAGACCTTCACCTATACAGCTGATGTTTGGGCGAAAATGCTGTTGTTTGCGGCTCCGGGAGTCGATGGCGGCGAAACGGGTACATTCACCATCGTCAGCATGGTCCTGACTTACGTCGAACCATCAGAATAACTTCAATACGCACCATCAAAAAAGAGGTCAACGCGAACGCGTGGCCTCTTTTCTTATGGGTTAACACTAGATCAACTTAAACTTCGCGCTCAGCAAGTGATCAAGATTCGTGCCGACGTGGACAGTGAAGTCGCCCTTATCATAAATCTTGGAACCTTC
>JBAZGL010000190.1:0-2818 GCA_041652855.1 Candidatus Izemoplasmatales bacterium | reverse complement strand
ATGTTTATGCTGCTATCATTATCACTGATAATTTTGATGGGATTTCTCCTATCCGAGATTTGCCGACGCATCAGAGTTCCCCGAATTGTCGGGATGATCATCGCGGGAATCGTCTTGGGGCCCTATGTTCTTGATCTCATCGCTCCTGAGATGCTTGCCATCTCATTGGATTTGAGACAAATTGCGCTTGTCATCATCTTGCTTCGCGCGGGATTATCCCTCGATATCAAAGACCTGAAAAAAGTGGGAAGACCGGCATTGTTGATGTCGTTTCTTCCCGCGACCTTGGAAATTGTCGGCGTCCTCATCCTCGGTCCTTGGCTGTTCGGATTGACGCTCCTCGAATCAGCGATTCTTGGCAGCATCCTCGCTGCAGTATCACCCGCAGTCATCGTGCCGAAGATGCTTCATTTGATGGAGATCCGCCAAGGCACGAAGAAACGCATCCCCCAACTCATCATGGCGGGGGCATCCGTCGATGACATTTATGTCATCGTGCTGTTCACTTCATTTGTCCAAATGGCGCAAACTGGCACCATCACTTCCCTAACTTTCCTGATTTTACCGGTTTCAATTGTTTTGGGTGTTGGTACGGGTGTTTTATTTGGGTTATTGTTTGTGAAATTTTTCAGACGCTTCCATATGCGCGACACCGCAAAAGTGCTGCTCATATTAAGTTTCTCCCTCTTCTTCTTAACCATCGAACGCGCGTTTTCGCATATCGTTCCTTATTCAGGTTTGCTTTCCGCATTAGCCATGGGTGTCACCATCCTCGCGAAATATCAACCGTTGGCTGCGAGATTGGTCAAAAAATACGAAAAAATCTGGGTGTTCACTGAAACGCTGTTGTTTGTCCTTATTGGTGTCGCAGTGGATATCACCACCATTCCCCAGATTGGGATTTTTGCCATTATTCTTGTCTTGGGATCGTTAGTCTTTCGTAGCTTTGGCGTCTTTCTGGCAACCCTCAAATGTGGCTTCCGCTTTAAAGAAAAGCTCTTCATCATTGAAGCCTATCTCCCTAAGGCTACGGTTCAAGCCTCCATTGCCTCAATTCCTTTGGCCTTGGGGATTTCTAATGGAAACATAATGTTGACCATTGCTGTATTGGCCATCCTCATCACCGCACCCTTAGGCTCATTCCTCATCGACATCACAAGAACACCTTTCTTAGGATCTCCAGAAACCCCGATCATCAATACACATAAGAACGACGTTGTGTTGTAACAATAAAAGGTAAAACTAATTCTGAAAAACGAAAAATTTCGGTGACAAGATTTCTTATGTATCTCTAAAGCAATAAAGGGACAATCGTGTACATTGTGTTTGTTTTGAAGACATTATGTTCATTGCTTTTGATTTATTTCTAATTAGAGCTTTTATTTGATCGCTTGATATCATATCAAGATCTCCATATAGTTTCTTAAGATTGTTTCAATACTCATCTGTTTAGCGTACTTATGTAGTTTGTTTAAATCTTTGGATGTATCATTTAAATAGCGCTTTAATCCATCATTGAAGATTTGCTTTTCGATACGACTTCTTGAACGGATAATATCACAAATCGTCCTTTCTTTATCATAGACGGTAATATCATTTCCAAACTCTGTTTTCATTGTGATTTTCCCGAGTTCAAATAATGATGATTTGATTGTGTGTGTCACTAAATCTGTTTGCTTGATTTGAGATGTATTGTATCCAGTTGGCAATGTCACAGCATATTGAATGGGATCTCTATCTGTTAACCCGTGAAGGTATAAAGCTGTTTCATGTGAGTAAATCATACGTTTCTTTTTTTGTTGATAGTTATAGAGTTTGTCTTCCCATGAACTTGGTGATTTCAAACAGATTCATTCCCAAAAGTCCAGAGCGAATGCACAAGGAATCCTGGATGATTTCGCGAGGAGATGGAAAACCATCTATCCCAAGATCGTCGAATCCATCGGTCAAAATGCTTTCCTTTTGACATTCTATTCCTATCCGGAAGCCATCCGCTGTTCGATCTATTCCACCAACCTGATCGAGAACTTCAATAAACATCTAAAGCGTGATTTGAAAGCCAAGATCCAATTCCCATCCGAAGAGTCGATGGAAAAATTCTTGGTGAGTCGCTTCGATGTTTACAATGATCGTTTTTATGAAAAGGTTCACCGAGGATTTGGTTCCGTCCATTCGGAACTGAACCAAATCCTTCAAAACAAATACAAGGACAAAGTAATACAATAAAGCCAATTCAAAGAATCAAATACAAAGGTACTCTATTTTCCTTGCTTAACGAAAGTACACAAGATTCTTGACACTACCTGGAATTACTCTTCTATGAATATCTTGAGACTTCATTGAATAAATTATGATTGTGATATAATAAACTTAACTGAACATTCAATATTGATAACATACATTTTGTTAAACCACATTATTTGTTTATAAGGAATGTCACACTAATGATTAACAGATCGGAAGCAATCAAAAAATTGATGATATTGAATATTCCACTTGATGTGGATTTTTCATTGTCTGATATTCAAAGCGCATACAAATTGATGGCTAAACTATATCACCCCGACTCGGGAAAGTCATCAAACGCCAACGACATGATGGTTAAGATAAACAACGCAAGAGACTATATTGAAGAACACTTTATTGAAATCAAGAGTTTTAAACTACATTTGAGTTCTAATAATCAAAGTTCATATAATAATCAACAAGATTTTTCGAAAAAATATTACCAACAGCAGCAAAACCCTAAACCAGCAGAATCAGAACGCAGAAGACAAGCGGAAGAAGCAGAGCGCAAAAGGAAAGCTTCCGAACGAGC
>JBAZGL010000189.1:0-2832 GCA_041652855.1 Candidatus Izemoplasmatales bacterium | reverse complement strand
CATCATCGTTCTAGCCTCCGGTTTCTGGATCTAAATGAAAATAGTATGAGTGTGATAACCATGATTATGATGGCGATGATCACCGATAATGCAGCCGAATATCCCATATCCAACGCCTCAAATGTTTTAAAATACATCCATGTCAAAACGACCTCAGTTTGATGCGCAGGATTGCCGTTTGTCAATACAGTGATGGGCGTATACGTATTGAATGCGCCTATGACAAGCATGGTGATGACGAACAGCATAGTACCACGAATATTCGGCAGAGTAATATGAAAAAATCTTTGGGATTTGTTTGCCCCATCAATCGAGGCCGCTTCATATTGCTCCTTGGGAACCGCTTGGAGGGCGGCCAAGAAAATCACCATGTTCCAGCCGATTCCTTTCCATATGCCAAGCAGCATGGCGGCAAACAACGCCGACCATCTGGAACTCAACCAGCCGATGGGGCGAGAGGTGAGCTTGAGTATATCCACAATTAAATAATTGAGCAACCCGAAATTACTGAAGATATACCGGAAGAGAAGGGCAACCACAACCCATGATGAAATGACCGGTAGATAGTAGACGAGTCGGAATGATACGCTGAAACGTTTGATCCCATGAATGAGAACAGCAGCGAATAGACCGATTATGATTTGGATGGGAACCGTGACAGCGGCATAAACAAGCGTGTTTTGAATGGCGATTTTTGCGATTGGATCATTCAGAACAGTTATATAGTTATCTAGAAACAAGAACGTAGATGTTTGCATATAGCCGATTTTCCAGTCAAAAAAACTCATCACGATCATCTTGATCATTGGGTATATCGTAAAAAAGAGGACAAACAAAAGCGGTGGCAGAAAGAGAATGCATACTCTCCAATCAAATACGAATTTTCGCCTGATTTTCATCTTGTCTATCCTCCTCACATATTTCATCACATGAAGATGATGCAGAATCATATAATCAACATCAATCATATCATATCTGCATCATCTTTTTCTAGAGTTTTAGTCGCCTAAGAGGGCGTCGATTTCTGCGGCCGCTTCATCGAGGGCAACCTGAACGGTTTTCACTCCCGTGATAGCCAACGCAACTTTGGTTGCAATGATGTCTTCAACTTGACTCCATTCTGGAATAACGGGTCGTGCCTTAGCTGTTTGCAAAGCTTGAGCAAACACGGTAGCAGTGGCATGGCCGCAATGGCTTCAGCATCTTCAAGCGCTTCGAGGTTGACAGGCATCTGACCCACTTTTGCCATTTCCACTTGCGCATGTTTGTCAGTCATAAACTGGACGAATTTCCATGCAGCGGCTTTCTTGGCATCACTCGAAGGCTTGAACAACATGAAATTCTCTCCTCCAAGGACACTGATTGATCCTGCACTTCCAGCGGGTAATGGTACGGCGCTGTAATTGATACCTGCTGTAGTGTTCGATGCCCCTCTCCAGGGCCCATCAAGTTGCATGGCGTACAATCCACTCGCCCAGCCATCTGTGTCTCCTACGGCTCCGGAATCCATGGATGGGCCTGCGAGTGCGCCTTCTGAGTAAAGATTCCTCAGTTCTTGGATGACAGCGACATTCGTGGCACTGTTGATGTATCCGGTCGCAGTCGTGTTGTCTGGTGATAGAACTGATCCGCCGTTACTCCAAATGTAGGGCCCCACATTCCATATCCCGGTCCATGGCTCAACATATCCGATCGTTGTTTGGCTCGTGAGTGTACGAATGGCGCTCCATAATCCACTGAGAGTGGTCGGTACGCTGACACTGGCCGCCGTCAATAAATCCTGATTATAGAAAAGAATCTTCGTGTTTGTGTTGGCGGCGATACCATAGTAGTCTACTCCCATGCGATTTGAGCTGTTCGGTGCGGCTAATACTTTGGCCGCAGTCGCTTCATAATCATCAAAATCGCTGACTTTTTCCAGGACATTCAGACTTTGGAACTGCGGAACAAAGGCGATGTCACCCCGTAGCACATCTGGTAGAACAGTCGTGGTTGCACCGAGAACGACACTTGCACGAAGATTGCCCCACTCCATGAACACGTGCTCAACCTTGATTCCCTTGTTCGCAGATTCAAATTCTCCAATCAAGGTTTCGAGAACCACGATTTGGCCGTCACTAGCTGAGTAGTTGTGCCAAAACTCGATAGTTACTTCATTGTTCGATCCATTCTGACATGCAGAAAGTGTGAGAAATGAAGCAACCATCACTAACAATAAAAGCATTGTTTTTTTCATCTTTCTTCTCCTTTATATAGAATTAAATAAGATCAAAATCGATCTGAAATCATCACAATAAACGGACTTCATTTATGGTCCCTTTCACGAACGAACCATGGATAAGCATCGACTCGTGCCCGCGCACAGATACAACCATTGAGGCATCGTGGGATTGCGGAAGCGTCTCAAGACAAAGGTCTGACACGTGTATGTCCAATTGCTCATCTATATCTGTAGGATTAATCATGATGAGCATCCATTCGTCATCCAATTTTCGCATAAAGCAGTAAATGTTTTTTCCGATATTCAGGTGCATCATACTTCCTTTTTGTAATGAAAGAGATGTGTTCCTGATGTCAATCATCCGACGCGTGAAAGCCTCAATGGATGAGCGAGCTGTGCTCCAACACATGGTTTTTCGGCAATCAGGATCGGTTTCTCCTTCCATACCCATCTCATCACCATAAAAAATGATCGGCATTCCAGGATAAGTCATAAGCAACACGATGGCTTGTTTGACTCGTTTGATGTTATTGTTCAGAGCTGTCATGATTCTAGATGTGTCATGGCTCGATAACAGGTTATACAAGTGATGATGGACGGGGCTAGGATAA
>JBAZGL010000188.1:0-2849 GCA_041652855.1 Candidatus Izemoplasmatales bacterium | reverse complement strand
CTTGATGATGCGCGAAAAATCGCGGGGTAGTTGAATGGTTTCGGTTTGCGTTTTCTCCTTGGTGAGCGGTGGTTGTTTCAAGCCTTGTTGCTGGTCGGAAGGCTCTCCTTCTTCGGTCATGTCGAAGCGGATGAAATCCCGTCCGAGCTCAATTCTTTTTTTCGTCGTATCTGAAGCCACGTTCCTCTCCTTTAATAATGCGATTTTTATAACCATCTGGCAATTGCCATCACGATCAGGACGATCGTGATGAACAAAGTGTAGAGCAGCGCGTCACTTTTGATGATCGAGCGTTCGAATCTGCGATTCAAGACATCCGTCATCACGATGAAACGCTCGATCAAACCGACATCCTCATTATGTAGCACTTTCATCCGGGCCATGACATTCTGGTCGACCGGGCATTTTCTACCGTACATGATTCTGCACACGCCGCGCAATAAGAGATTCAATGGATAAAACAAGAGAAATTCGAGTTTCAGCCACTTCGGCAACTTCAAGTGGAAGAGATGCAGTTTCGTGCCGATGACGAACAAGACAGCCCCCAGACCAAAAATCAGTCCCATGTTCCCAAACTCGGTCCAGGTGAAAAATCTGAGCGGGATGATGTGTTGGGTGATGAAAGTCGGATCATAAGCCAAATTCTGTAACTGGGGCACAATCAGATAATCGAGAATGAAGCGGGGAAAAACACCGATTGCCACAATCAGGATGGCAACCGCCACAATCGCGGTGTCGAGGCAGTTATAGGTCGCTTTGATCGATTGAAAACGCTGCGGCAGCTTTCTTAAAAACACGTAATAGAACAGTTTGATGAACGAGCATACAGTTCCGGCACTGATCGCGATAAAGATCAATTCCGCGTAGAAGAACATCCGATCTCCGTACTGGTATGCCTCGACGATCCCATGATGCAAAATCGATTTCGAAATGAAGCCGTTAAACAACGGCATCCCGCTGATTCCGAGTGCGGCAATGAGACACACCACCGTCGTCAAAGGCAGTTTGCGCCAGAGTCCGCCCAATTGATACATATCCGTTTCCCGTGTATGGAAGAACACGACACCCGAGACCATGAACAACAGCGACTTGAACAGCGCGTGATTGATGATATGGTAGAGCGCTCCGGTATAACCCATCGCGCCTTTAGGTCCTAGGTACAATGCGACGCCGATGCCCATCAAAATGTACCCCATCTGGCTAATGGAATGATAGGCGAGCATCTTTTTGATGTTGGCTTGCTGGAGCGCCAGAAACACCCCAACCGCCATCGTGACGATCCCAAGCCAGATGATGGCCGTCCCGATCGGTTCGGCAATCGCCCACAAAAGTTCGGGATCCAGTCCGCCTTTGGGCGGGAAATAGTAACTGATGGCGATTCTGAGAATGCCATACGCTCCCACCTTGATCATGATGCCCGAAAGCAAAGCGCTCGCAGGCGTCGGTGCCACCGGGTGGGCCCGGGGCAGCCACACATGCAAAGGCGCCATTCCGGCTTTGATGCCAAAACCCATGGTCAAGAGACCGAAAATCCAATATTTCACAGGTCCCATTCCAGCCAATGAAGCAATGCCTGAAGAAAAACTCAGATCACCGACGTGATGTTGCATCAACAAGAGTGCGATCAAAATCGAAAATCCGCCGATCAAACCCATGATGATGAAATTGTAGCCTGCGGAATAGGATTCTTCTTCCTGGACGTGGACGACGAGGATGTAAGAGGAAATCGTCATGATTTCCAAGGACAGAAACAGTGTCAGCAAGTCTCCTGCAGTCATCGCGCCGAGCACCGACATATAAGTCATCGACATAAAGAGAAAGAAACGATTGCTCTTTTTTTCCTTTTTCATGTATTCATGCGCATAGACCATGACCAGAAACCAAATGATGGACGTGATCAGAAGCATCGTGAAAGAAAGCATATCGATGCGAAATGACAGACCCAGCATGAAGACACCGTCGATGGTGAAAATCTCGCCTCCCGCACGTGCGAGCGGATACGTCAGGAGCACTAAGAAAATTGCGATGAGTGACATGATGATTACGAGGATGTCGCGGCGATGACACGAACCGCGACACAAGACGAGTTGCATCCCACCGCCCACAAGCGGTGAAAAAATGATCAGGAGGACGATCCAAGGCTGTTGGCCGAAGGATTCCAGCGCGCGATACATGAAGGGGATGTTTCGGAAAAGGTAGAGTACCCCTGTCTGGTCCTGAACCACACCGAAGATGAAAAAGGACAAGGCAAGCAATGCCAAAAATACCAGAAACGAAGACTGGAACGTAAAGTTATCCCAAAATTTGTTTCTTACGGCATCACATGCGTTATCGCATGGTTGATTTCCTTGTTTCAAACACTTCATCTGGAGTCCTCCTTCCTGAAAAAATTCGGGCTTGAATCAATGGTCTCATCACACGCCAAACAAGGCCGACGCGTGTTCAAGGAGCGCATGAAGCCATCCCGGGAAGATGCCGACTGCCATAATCCCCAGAGCCAAGACGACGAAGGGAATCTGCATCGACAATGGAATCCGTTCGAGACGTGTCGGCGGATGATTCTCCTTCTCGCCCTTCAGAAATGCGTTGATGATGATGGGCAGATAATAGAGCGCATTGAGCAAAGAACTGAGGATGATGAAGCCGATGAGATAGGTTTGTTGGCTGTCGATCATCGCAGCTCCGAGATTCAGTTTCGAGATAAGTCCTGAAGTCACGGGAAAACCGATCATCCCCAAAGCGGCAATGCCGAAGACTGTCATAGTGAGGGGCATCTCATACGCGATTCCCGTATATTCCGAAATCTTCTGCGTCCGCTTATGCGTGATAATGGAGCCGGCAGCGAGGAA
>JBAZGL010000187.1:0-2862 GCA_041652855.1 Candidatus Izemoplasmatales bacterium | reverse complement strand
CAGACCGTCAAGAATGCTGATTTCTTTTACGGTGTCAATTTGAATGGAGGTCGTCTCCGATGATGACTCCTCGTAATTTTTTGGTTTGAGTCTTCCTTTACGTCGCGATATGATATTGATGGCCACTACGCCAATCGTTCCGCCCCAAACAAACCCCAGAAAGGCATAAGATGCTCCCAGCGCGACTCCGTGTCCCCCGAGCATCGAAGACCACATATTGCCAAAACTCATGGCCAAACCCGGACCTTGGCCGAACCCTAGCGGCAATAACATCCCCGCGCCGACAAATTTGTCGGAAAAGAAAATGAGCACCAGGAGAATTCCTATGAATCCCTGAAGCGCATACGTACTGGTGATGACCATCCCAGTCGACCAGATTTTGCGTTTGTTTTTGGTCTCCCCTTGCTTGAGCGCCAACGATATGAATCCCAATGCCAACGCATGATATACGATCGCAACCATCAGGTCCAGATTGATGAGCGATGCGGGAATCACCCTCGCAGTCTCACCTATGTACGTCCCGACAAAACCACCTGGAGCGTCACGAACGACTACGATATTCTCTCGTTGCATCTTCTCGCTCAGTTTGAATGACATTGTCAAACTGCCGCTTGCATCAATGATTGAGGTGAAAGTGCCTCCCGTACTGGGTTGGTAAGTCAATGTGTCATCCTCAATCTCATAAGAACCATGTTCCTCGAAATAATAGGTTTGACCCTTGTGGTCATAACTACTTCGATATGCATATGAATCGGTTTCAAAGATGATGTGATAATCATAAACAACATCCGCTCCCGGGGCAATCGATGTGTAGACCAAACTCAAGGTCAACCCAACCATGCCACCAAGCAGTGCAGTTGGTAATACAATACGATTCAAAAACGGAAATTTTGTTTTGAGAATCTTTCCTACAAACAACAAAACGCCAATCAAGATGAAATAAATGATGATATCCCACTTTTCCATTCAGTTACGCTCCTTATTTCTCAGTCATTGTCGTGATAAGAATTGGGGGTGAATCAAGGAAAATCGATGAAATTGTTCAAGTTCAATGAAATCTTTAACCATCGATCAGTGAATGATCATTGTCGATTCCCCTTCGAGCATACTCCTTGATGTCTTAACCAATAGAGATTATATCACACCTCTAGGGTCGATAGACATTTTTGTGTATTTATAATAGAATACTGAACAAACATGACCTTTTGTTATAAAAACAAAGCATCATGACTTCCTCTTCGGGTCATCTCATGATAGAATATGGAATAGAATCCATATAGGAAGTGAAAAATAATGATACCCAAAGATATTCAGAAACAGATTAGCGTATTACAGAAAAATGAGATTACTGAATACCATGTCTATCAAAAAATCGCCAAGCGCATCAAAAACGATGAGAATCGCGCTATTTTGTTGTCCATCGCCGAACAAGAAAAGCAACACTATGATATTTGGACGACCCATATGGGAAAATCTCAGTCACCGAACCGATTCCACATCTTCATTTTTAATCTTCTGAGTTTTATCTTCGGTTACACATTCACGCTAAAAATTATGGAACGAGGCGAAAACAAAGCCAAAAAATATTATGCCACAATTGCATCCTATCTACCGATTGCAGCGAAAATCGCTTCTGAGGAAGATGAGCACGAAACCGCATTGATTGCGATGCTCGATGAAGAGCGGCTACAGTATGTGGGTTCCATGGTGTTGGGATTGAATGATGCGCTCGTGGAATTGTCCGGCACACTTGCCGGCCTTACATTCGCGCTCGCAAACACGACATTGATTAGTCTTTCCGGACTCATTACTGGTATCGCGGCAAGTCTTTCCATGGCCGCGAGCGAGTATTTGAGTTCTAAAGCAGAAAACAAAAAAAACGCCCTGAGATCTGCTTTATATACCGGCGTAGCTTATATCATCACCGTCGTACTTCTGATTCTGCCTTATCTATTGATTCACAACCATTTTCTTGCTTTGGGAATCATGCTTGGTGTTGCGATTATCGTGATTTTCGTATTCAATTTCTATATTTCCATCGCTAAAGACACCCCTTTTAAAAAAAGATTCTTGCAGATGACATCCATCAGTCTTGGCGTCGCTGCCATATCGTTTGGGATCGGCATTATCATCAAGCTCGTTCTCGGCGTAGATGTATAAAAAAAGCGCATCGATTCGTAATGAACGATGCGCATATAAATAATGAACTACAAACTATTCCGTGGGGAATGCCCCCGCAAGGATTGCTTGAATCGCATCTGGGAAACCAAGGATGCGGTCTTTTTGTGCTTGTGTCAAAGAGTCGACGGAATAGGTGCGGAATACGGATACTTCAGTAACTATGAAGGTCAATACATCCCCAATCACAGATTCGAACGGTGCCAAGCTTTGTTCGCTGGCAAAGATCATCAGTGAAACAAAATCGAGTAGATCTTCTGCATCAAAGACGCTTGCGACCATCGCCAAGATATTGGCTTGTTCGGTGGTAGTGAGTATTTGATAGATGTACTCCGATAAGAAGATGGCTTGTTGGAACGTGTCATAGTCATGATCGTCATCATCGTAGCCTGTACTGCTTTGATAATCCGCTCCGTACAAGTTGACGTAATAAGCATGAATCTCGTCAAACATTGTGGCCAAACCATCAGCCATTTCTTGATCCACCACGACACCGATGCCGTTTTGGATGAGTGTCAAGAAACGTGGGAGCAGGGCAGTGACCAATGCTTCGATGTTGGCAATAATTTCATCTGCTTCATCCTCCAACATATCCATCATATAGGGGAACAAAATATTAGGAATTTGTAGCGAAATCAATAAAGAAGCTACGACCTCTGCATCATCTGAATCCAAATCTTCGAT
>JBAZGL010000186.1:2508-2906 GCA_041652855.1 Candidatus Izemoplasmatales bacterium | reverse complement strand
GTACGAGTGGATCGATTCTTTGATGGATTCGACATCGAGGGTTTTCTCTTCGAGCAGATAATGATAGATGAAGTCTTTCACATCGGCGATCGGCTTAAAAGCCAAGGCCTTCGGCAACAACGAGAAATATGTTTCATGGATCGATCCGAATATCGATCGAAAGGCCAGTTTGGCTTCGCGGCGCGTCGGATAGATTTTGTCTGCCAGTTTGGCTTTCTTGAAGAGGAGCGTGGTGCGGATTCGTGCTTCGTCATCGATGAAGAAACGCTCTTCGATCGGGCCGTCGACTTCATAGAAGAGATATTTAGGCGCAATGATTTCTCCAAAAGCGTCAATCACGGTACCGATGGTGAAAAATCGATCCTTGAACTCGTCGTCGAATTCCAGCGCTACATGAC
>JBAZGL010000186.1:0-2498 GCA_041652855.1 Candidatus Izemoplasmatales bacterium | reverse complement strand
GAGATACTCCTGGTTATCGATGCCCAGTTTGCATTTCACGTAGCCTCTGAGATCGCGCTTGCTCTTCTCATTGGCAGCGAGGTTGAAAATTTGATCGCCCGCAGTGATGACGAACGCAATCGCATCGACGATGGTCGATTTTCCCGTCGCATTTTGGCCCGTGATCAAGGTGTTGTTCTTGATATGAATCGTTTCATTGGCGAAATAATGCCAGTTGACAAGCCGTACCTTAGTCAGTTTCTTCATCGGATTGCCCTCCTTCGTGACCAGATATCTTTCCGACCAACTCATAGATGTCGTTGATTTGGTGCGTATTGATTGCTTGCAGGATCGTCGGATAAATGACGATGCGCGTGGCTGCTTGCGTGATATCTCCGAGCGGTTCGAGCAAATTGTATTTTCGGAAGAGGCGCAGCGAAGCCAAAAGATCCGTCTTGTTGATCTTCTTCTTGATTTCCAAGGCATCATATTTTTCGTGGATCTCATCGACCTTGATGACGACGTTGTCGTTGATCGAAGTGGCGATGAGATGTTGATGATACAAGATGCGCAAGATCAAGAGGACCAAGGTTTCTTCACGTTTTAGATGCAAAAGATTTTTGTGTTCACGATGAAAGAGATGAATCGCACCTTGTTCGCGGTCAAGGACCATTTCATAATCGATGACATTGAAATACTCATCGAAATAGTTTTTGAAGCTCAAGATGAAGTAATATGCCTCTTTGTTGTCGCGTTTATCCCGCGCAAGAAAACCGCTTGCGAGTAGTTTGTTGCAGATTTCACTGAAAAATTGCTTCTGTCCCATGGTGAGGTTTTCAAAATTTTCTAGGATCATCGTTCATACCCCCTGATGATTTCAAAGTCTCGTAATTGAAATTTTTGGTGCTCGATCTCTGTTTTGAGTGGCACAATCGAGTAATCGAGTTCATCCCCCGCATAAATCAGGATATAGAGCAATCGCATGATAGCTTCTTCCGACATGTCGCTGCGGAGAATCTCTGATGCCTTGATCGAGGGACGCGTTTTGAAGTAGGCTTGAAGGTATTTGAATATCACATCACTTGAAAAATGCGTCTCAAACTCTTTGTAAAAAGCCTCTTGAAGCCGATTGGACGGATCCACCATATTTTCCTGCAGGAACTGATCGACACTGCGATTGTAGATGCCTCTGGGTGTGAATATGGATTGATTCGTGATGTGGCGGATATCGGGCATCATGAAGAGCGGTTTGATCGTGCGGAGCGCAGTATCGGTGCGATGTTTTTTGATCTGCTTCGCCGTATACTTCAATATGCGGTTCAATTTGCCGATGACATTCTCATCATCATTGAGCAAGAACTTGATCTTCGCGATCGTCGTATTGACGTACACCTTGTTCTTATGATCGATCTCATCGATGATCCAATCGAGGGAATTATAGATGTCGATCATATCGTCGATCTTCTTGTTGGCCTTGACTTTCGCGAGTTCGTATTGATTGTTCGCCTTGGCCAGGTGCGCGCGTGTCAATATTTCCATGATGACGGGATTTTGTTGGAACTGTTCGAGCTTTTTGACGATTTCCAACTTGTATTTGTTCACGTTGTCGCTGGTTTTGAGCCGATAGTAGGCTTGATCGACGAGTTCGACTTTATAGTCCACAAGCAAATGGATCAAATCGCGGATTTCCGAGTTCTCGATGATGGATCGAATATAGAATTTGAGCCGTGAGTCGAGTTTTCGGATTTCGCGAACAAAGGCAATGGTGTTTTTATAGACTTGATCGAGAACCATCTCATATTCGACCGTCTCGTTCATCAGCAAGGTATAGGCAGTGAAAATGTAGCCCCGGAACTCGTGCTTGTCGTCGTCATATCCATAGACGGAATCCATGGTGATCGATTTGAGTGCTTCGATGATCGTAATGGCGTAATCCCGGAAATTGATGATTTCGACATAGTCATTGTTGACATCGACGTCAATCCATTCGCATTCCTCAAACCGTCTGAGAATTTGATTGGCCTTGTCGCGAATCGTCGCTTCCTGATCGACATCATCGACTTCCTCATTCGGGTGCATGTCCAAATAGTCGATGATGACTTGCTGGGCTATTTGTTTGTCCATGCCAAGAATCGAGCCTTGTTCATAGGCCTTGAATACCTCAAATAGGGTACTGACATACAGTTTCTGGTTTTTTCCCGTAAACAAATGAAAGAAATTTGCCGGGACAATGTTAAAGAAATCCATCTCACCACATCCTCTTAGTCTTCTCGTGAATAATCAAACTTGCCGCCAACTAGGCTGGACAAAGTGTTTTCAATCGTGATCCAATCCTTACGGAAGTTCATGAGCGCAAGGCGTCCGGAAGCAGTGATGCGGTAATAGCGCCTGCTCATGCCTTTCTTGTTGTTCTCTTTATAAGAGACGATCTTTCCGTTTTCCAACAACCGTTTCAATGCAAAATATAGCGTCGCCTCCGTGATTTGGAAGTGCTGATCGCTGACGTTTTCGATGATTTT
>JBAZGL010000185.1:0-2909 GCA_041652855.1 Candidatus Izemoplasmatales bacterium | reverse complement strand
TTCGCCTGATTCGACTCGACGTGTTTCGGGATGCCCCAAGCTTCGTTCTTCACTGAGCGTACAGCTTCTGTGAAATGGAAGTAGTTTCCATCTCCGAGCCAATCGACGACTGGTGGCAAGATCGCTTGGAATTTCAGATCCGCGTCAACGACACGTCCGGTGTTGATCAAGTCGCCTGAACCCGTCGACATGGTTGTCGAGGAAGCGTTGTAATCATACGTCATAAATCCTGTTGCTGTGTTGAGAAGCAGCGTTCTCCAGTTGCCACCCGTTTCGGGATCTTGAACGATGAGCCGATCCGTATAAAGTGTCTGCAAATCGCCGATGGCATCGACTACCCGCTCTTCATGGCGAGCATCTTGGACGAGACCATCTTCATCGAAATACATCCATTCATGGCGACTGAACACACCACGAAGGCCCCACATTTCCATGCCACGGAACATATTTCTGATCCGGTTGCCGGCAGCTTCACGTGGGAAATAGACTTCAACAGATGTCTTGACGCCGTTGGTATGTTGACGTGTCAAGTACTTTGGATTGGCTTTGATGACATACATCAAAGCGATGAGTTCGTCAACATCATAGGCCGCATCGGTTCCCGCGAACACATGTGAATACTTCTCGTATCCCTGACCCTCATAGGTCGTGAAAATGTGATTGCGGAATGCGTTTGCCAATTTTTGACCCGTTGGGTTTTCGATTGCAGCGAGGACATCAAGAATATTGTCGTCATATTCCTTGTGAACAGTTCTCGTCGTGCCATCAGCATTCGCCACGAGTATGTCGGCATTGATGCCGTTGGGCAAATCTCTTCTCGTATACGCCGTTGGGCCGATAACCGGGTATGTCACTTGGTTTTCGCCAGTTCCGACCACTTGCGTCGTGTCGGTATCAAATGTGGGTAATTCGACATCGAGGATGTCCTCAATCCAGTCAATGCGCACGAGGAACATTTGCTCAGGTTCTCCGAATCCATCAAAATACGGCGTGAAGTAGATGCCACCATCCGCTGCGGTCATCGATACGCGGACATCAGGATTCGCATCCAAGAACGCTTTCAGATTGGGCATTTGATTGAGATAATTGCCGATGTTGACGAAGTTCCCATTGACGCCTTCCGGTCCAATATTCGCGCCAGTGCCGTTGATGAGGTCAACGCCCGCGAAATTGTTCGTTTTGAGTCTGGCCCATTGGGCGTTAGTGTTGCTGTCCTGAGTAGACATCATATCAACAAAATTGATGTTGAGTTTCTCGGCGATGGCTTCCCAAGCTGGGGCTAGATCACCTTCATTGTACTCGTGACCCAGGAAGTTCGTGTAGGGAGCATCCAGGTTGTAAGAGATTCCCATCCATTTTCCGCCAGCAGTGTAGTTGATCGCCACATTGAGCGTCACTTCATCAAGCGGAGCTTCTGTCACCGGAGCAGCAGTCGTGGGAGCAGCAGTCGTGGGCGCTAAGGTGGTTGCGCCTTCACATGCCGCAAACACAAATAATCCCATGAATAGTAAAGCAAAACCTAAAACTTTCTTCATAACTTTCTCCTTTTCTATAAAAAATTTGTAATCTATTCTTTCACCCCGCCGACGTTGACTCCCCGAGCAAAGTATTTCTGCAAATATGGGTAGATGACGACGATGGGTATGATCGACAAAATGATGGCTGCGTAAGCAAGTGAATATTCGGAGTACGGATAATTGGTCTGAACATCGGAATCGGCAGCTCCGGAAGCGATACCCCTAAGGACAACTTGAAGCGGATGTTCGGGTCCTTCTACAAGGCGCATATTCCAAAAATAGCCGTTCCATCGATTCAGCGCATAGAAAAGCGTGATCGTTGCAAGTGCGGATTTCGACATCGGTAAATAGATGTTGGTCAATACTTGAAAATCATTGGCACCATCCACGATCGCTGCTTCTTCGATTTCTCTTGAGATGCCATTAAAATAGTTGCGCAAGAGCAGGATGTTGAACGCCTGCGCTCCGAAGCCGTAGATGATACCCCAGCGATTGTTGACGAGTAGTTCACGATAGTTGATGTAGGTTGGAATCAAACCTGCGGAAAACCACATCGTGAAGACGATGAGAAACCCAATCTGGCGTTTGAACACGAGGTTCTTGCGGGACAATGCATAGGCGGCGAAGATGGAGATGAGCATGCTGAATGCGGTTCCGTAGAAGGTATAGAACAAGGTGTTGGTATAAGAAATCCAGAAGCTTCGGGCGCGAACACCGATGATGAGATCACTCACAGCATAGAATTGGATATCCACCGGCCACAAAACAACCTGACCCGTGTCGATGGCGACCTTGCCGCTGACGGCCATCGAAATCGAATAGATGAATGGATAGAGTGTGGTGAGCACAAATGCGGTGACAAGCACATAGGCGAGGATTTTGAAGATTATTTCACTGAGATCGTGTCTTTTCATGGTGGTCTCCTAGAACAAAGATGTGTCGGAGACACGTCTTGAGATGAAATTCGCCCCGAGAACAAGGAACATGGCGATAAAGGAGTTGAACACATCCGCAGCGGCTGCAAAATTAATTCCCGTCGATCCGGTTGACGTCCACAATCCTCCCAGACTGAGAACGTAGGTCGAAAGCACCTGCGCGGTTGAGAGCACTTCCGCTCTCCCCTCCGTGAGTAACAGCACTTTCTCATAGCCGATATTGAGAATATCACCGATACGCAAAATCAACATGATTGTCAATGTGGGTGCCATTCCGGGGAATGTGATGTAGCGGATTTGGGCGAGTTTGCTTGCGCCATCAATCCGTGCGGCTTCATAGTTCGTAGGATTGATTGCCATGATGGCAGCAAAATACACGATGGAACCGTATCCGGCACCCTCCCAAATATTCGAGATGATATAGATCGACCGAAAGTATTCCGGCCGCGACAAAACA
>JBAZGL010000184.1:0-2944 GCA_041652855.1 Candidatus Izemoplasmatales bacterium | reverse complement strand
GCCTCGATACTTCTTAATATTTCTAATATTAATGACGAAAAAAGATTCTCCGGTCAAGGAAGAATCTCAAGTGTTACTTCGATACATAAATCAGAGTCATGCGGTCTTTGCCCTGCATATCCTGAATGGTTTCCACAATCGCTTCAGGAAACGTCGCTTCGGCCCACTGCCGGATCGGATCCTTTTGGTCATAACCGTGTTCAAAAGCGATCAGAAAGCGACGATTCAAGTAGGGTTTTGCCTCACAGATCAAGCGTTGATAGTACATCAACCCGTCATTTCCACCAAAAAGGGCCACGTGGGGCTCATTGTTTTTGATTAAAGGATTGACATCCTCTTGTAAGGGAATATAAGGCGGATTGGCAACGATGATGTCATACGTGTTTTCCCGGATCGGCTCATAGAGATCTCCTAAGAAGAATTCGATCTCCGCACCTAACGCATGGGCATTGGCCTTCGCGCAGTCGAGGGCGTCTCGAGAGATGTCCGTGGCATGGACCTTCATCAGCGGTGCCTCTAATTTGAGGGCGATGGCAATGCATCCCGACCCGGTCCCCACATCAAGTGTCGTGACGGCTTCCCCGGGAAACATCGCATCATATCGCAACAAGACATGCTCCACCAGTTCTTCGGTCTCATATCGTGGGATCAACACCCGTGAGTCGACTTTGATCGGATAACCATAAAACATCACTTCGCCGATAATGTATTGGACGGGAATGTGGCAAAACAAGAAATCATCCACAGCCGCGATGAATCGCTTCTTTTGAGTCTCAGGCATCGCCTCTTGATACTTCAAATACATGTCGCTCGGCGACAAATCAGAAAAGTGCAACATCAACAGCTCGATCGCTGATGTTTCCGCCCCAAGTGTTCGGGCACGCTTTTTCGCGGTTTTGAGTATGGACGCGTATGAATCCATCTTATTGTCCACCGGAGAGTTTGCGTTTTTGTTCCTCGCCCAACAGCTGGTCGATGATTGGATCCAACCTGCCATCGATGATGCGATCGAGTTGTTGGATCGTGAATCCGATGCGATGATCGGTGATGCGGTTCTGGGGGTAATTGTAGGTGCGGATCTTTTCGCTCCGATCACCCGTCCCGATTTTGCTCTTGCGCTCTACGCCTTCCTTATCCAGCTTTTCTTGAAGCATCTTGTCGTAAAGACGCGCCCGAAGGATTCTCAAAGCCTGGGCTTTGTTTTCGTGTTGGCTCTTTCCGTCTTGACATTGGACCACGGTCCCCGTGGGTTCATGGGTCAAGCGAACCGCGGATTTCGTCGTATTCACGGATTGACCTCCGGGTCCGGATGAACAATATGTGTCGACGCGAACGTCTTCCATATCGAGTTCGAAATCGAGTTCCTCCGCTTCGGGCAACACAAGGACTGTCGCCGTCGAAGTATGGATCCGTCCTTGCGATTCGGTTTCAGGCACTCTTTGAACGCGATGCACGCCGGACTCGTACTTGAGCTGGGCGAAGACGCTGTCTCCCGATATCATAAACTCTATTTGGCTGAAGCCGCCAGCCTCGGATGGTTCAGCATATAGCGTTTCGGTCTTCCATCCCTTGGATTCGGAGTATTTCACATACATCCGGAACAAATCGCCCGCGAATATGTTCGCTTCATCGCCTCCGGCTGCGCCGCGGATTTCCACGATGACATTTTTCTCATCATTGGGATCTTTCGGAATGAGCAATAATTCCAGCTCGGTTTCGAGCACGGCAATCCGCTCCAATAGCGATTCCATTTCCGATTCGGCCATTTCTCTGATTTCCGGGTCCAAATCGCGCGCCATCTCTTTCAGGTCGCCATATTGTTGGTTGCACGTTTTGTATTCCCGATACTTAAGTGCGGTTTTTTCCAATTGTTTTTGTTCTTTTGCCAATATGTGAACGCGTTTGATGTCCGTGGATACTTGCGGGTCAAGCAACAACGTGTTGATTTCATCATAACGGGCTTCTATTTGGTCGAGTCGATCCGTAATCATCATATTCTCCTTCATTCATAAATCTATTGCTCTCGAAAAAAACAGCCGTGAAGGATCAATCATCCATCGACTGTTTTGACGCATACGCACTCTCGGGTGCGGTGGATGCGATATTACTGAATGTGGACACGTTCCGGTTGAACAATAACTGAAATACCCCAATGGTTCCCGAACGGTTTTTCGCGATATTGATGTCAACAACGTTCTTTCTCGTGGTTTCCGCATCGTAATAATCCTCACGATACATCAACAAAATGATATCCGCATCTTGTTCGATCGATCCGGATTCCCGAAGATCGGCCATGACAGGTTGCTTCTCTTTGCGTTGTTCAACACCACGAGACAACTGACTCAAGGCGATGAC
Organism: Candidatus Izemoplasmatales bacterium; assembly: GCA_041652855.1. Lineage (GTDB taxonomy): Bacteria > Bacillota_I > Bacilli_A > Izemoplasmatales > Hujiaoplasmataceae > JAAYZB01. The sequence goes on along the minus strand of JBAZGL010000184.1, from coordinate 589 downwards.
TGGTACTTTGAGTTCCCTTGCGACCTCTTTGAGCACCCGACTGATTTCCGATACTTCCTGAACGCGATTGGATTGGTTATACTGCGAACCGCTAAGCAGCTGCAAATAATCCACGACCACAAGGTCAAGCTTATCATCTTGTTTGAGTTTGCGGCATTTACTGCGAAGATCAGTCACCTTGACAGTTCCGGAATCATCAAAATACAGATTGATGTTCGATAATGTTTGGATCGCATACATTACTTTTTCCCACTCTTGCGGCGAGAGTTTTCCTTGACGAAGCTTCGTATTGTCTACCTGGGCTTGGCAACTCATAAGCCGCATGACTAATTGATCGACGCCCATTTCCAGAGAGAAAAACGCCACGTGAGGTCTTTGGGGGTTTTTGGCCACATTCAACGCAAGATTCAAGGCGAACGCAGTTTTTCCCATGGAAGGCCGCGCTGCCACGATAATCAAATCAGACGGTTGCAAGCCGAGGGTGTATCGATTGAGTTCGCCGTAGTTCGTGTCGAGTCCGGTGACAGCCGCGCCGATTTGTGCTTGTTCCGAGATCTTTTGCGACAGAATATTGGCGATTTCACCTGCG
>JBAZGL010000183.1:0-2945 GCA_041652855.1 Candidatus Izemoplasmatales bacterium | reverse complement strand
CAACCAGAAATCATCGAGAAAGCGCGCGCATGCGAAGCGTACGGTTCCGAAGTGATCCAACTCAGCGTCGGTCCCGAGTTGTTTTACGTCTTCTTAAAATTACTTGAGGAAACACAATATTTCAATGCTTCCCTTTATACCCCTTTCAGCATCCGCGGCATCGAGACATTGGGCCAAGAGATCATCGAAGATTGCCTCGGCCTCACGGGAAAAACCCCTGACATGGTCGTAATCACCAACGCGGGCGGAGGAAATGTCACCGGCACGGCACGGGGCATCCGCAATGCGACGGCTAATCACGTCACCATCGTCGGTGCGAGCGTCAACCTTAAAGGACTCCATATGGCAAGCGATATCGATTTCAACCGTAAAAGCTTCACCACAGGTCATACCGGTTTCGGCATCCCTTTCATCACCAATCCTGACAGGAGCGACGTTCCGCGTTCTGCCGCAAGGCCTTTACGCTATCTCGACCGATATGTCTCTGTACGCCAAGGCCAAGTCTTCTTCATCACCGAAGCGCTCACCATCCTGGAAGGCATCGAACGCGGTCCGGCAGGAAACACCTCTCTGGCTGCTGCCTTCCATCTCGCCACCGAGTTATCAGAAGATCAAATCATCGTCGTCCAAGAAACTGAATACACCGGTGCAGGAAAACACCATCAAGCGCAACTGTCATTCGCCAGAGATCGTGGCATCGATATAGCTTTCGGTGACCCCAAAACGGAAATTCCGGGCAAAAGCATCATCCTTCCCCGTTCGATCCACGACCTCACAACAGAGGAGATCGATCTTCGATCCATTCGCACCTCTTATGTGCGTCATGCCTTGAAACTCCACGCGTCCTACACCGAACAAGATCTTGCTTTTCTCGCACAGGAAACCAACCAAAGTCTCGAAGAAACCAGCGAGTTAATCTATCAATTGACGACTGAGGAGGAAACCATATGAAAAAATCCCTGACCCGAATCGATGACTTCACCGCGCGCAGAGAACATCTCGCATCGATGACCGAACTCGAGTTAAAACAATACTTTTGGGATCTTGCCGAAAGATGTGTCCAACCCATGGTCGCTTTGGCATCGACCCACACATCTCCGGCCATCGAACGTTCTGTGTTGTTGCGCATGGGTTTTTCTTCGATTGAAGCGAAAACCTTGGTCGACAAAACCATTCAATATCAACTGATGGGCAAAGGTGCAGGCCACGTGGTCTTCCGTTTATCTCGCATAAAAAAGGTGAGTATCCGTGAAGCCGGATTACAGCTGATCAAAGATGAAGGCTGGGAAGATGTCCGCCAAAGTTTCGAGGTGCGCTCATGACCGATCCCAGACGCAAACTATCCATCCAGGAAATTCTCAGCGACCTCGAACACTATGAGCCCAGACGCAGAGGCTGGACATGGAGAATTCCTGCTAAAAACCTCATACAGCACGGATACCATTATACTGATACTTCCGAGCCATTGAAAAACAGCGTCTCTTTACCAGCGGCCAAGTACTTCTCCCAGATCGATCCTCAACCCATCCAAGTGATCACCACCGAAATCGCTTCGGGACGTTTTGAGGATGACATCCGCAGGATGCGAATGGCCGCATGGCATGGAGCCGACCACATCATGGTCATCCGTACGGCCGGCCAGTCCCATTTCGACGGCCTGATCGAGGGTACACCCCAAGGAGTCGGAGGCGTCCCCATCACCCGCAAGCAAGTACGGGCGCAACGCAAGGCTCTGGATATGATTGAAGACGAAGTGGGGCGACCCATCAATTACCATTCTTATGTATCAGGCGTAGCCGGTCCCGAAATTGCCGTGATGTTCGCTGAGGAAGGCGTCAATGGCGCCCATCAGGACCCTCAATACAATGTGCTCTATCGCAACATCAACATGGTGCGTTCTTTCGTGGATGCCGCAGAATCTAAAAAGATCATGAGTTGGGCGAACATCTTGCAAATCGACGGCGCTCATAACGCCAATGCCACAGCGATCGAAGCTTGGAAAGTCATGCCGGAACTGATGGTTCAACACGCCATCAACTGCCAATTTTCAATCCATTCAGGAATGCCGAAATCCCATATCGCCTTGTCGACGGTTCCGCCGACAGCGAGCCCTGCGCCCGACCTGAAAATCAATCTGCCCTATGCTGTGGCTCTGAGAGATTTTTTCTCCGATTTCAAGTTTCGCGCGCAAATGAATACGAAGTACATGGAGTCTTCCACACGCGAAGCCACGGTGACCCATGTCCTGAACATGGTCATATCGAAACTGACGTCTGCCGATATTCAATCCACCATCACACCCGATGAAGGTCGAAACGTCCCGTGGCACATGTTCAATGTGGAAGCTTGTGACACCGCCAAACAAACCTTGATCGGTCTCGATGGCCTCCTCGAGATGGTCGAAATCAAGAAAGAAGGCTACTTGCCCCAAAAAACACGCGAAATCAAAGAACGTTCCATTTTGTTCTTCGAGGAATTACTCGAATGCGGTGGTTACTTCCAGGCAGTCGAGCGAGGCTTCTTCATCGATTCCGGCATCTATCCCGAACGAAACGGCGATGGCATAGTCCGCAAAATCGATGGCGGTGTCGGAGCAGATACCGTCTATGAACGTAATGACGACTACTTCGCGCCCGTGACCGCTCATTTCGGCTACAACAACATCCAGCAATATGGTCTCACCCCATCCGATAATCCAGCGACGCTCATCGGTGGTTCAACCTTTGAAGATCGTTCAAAAATCCAATTCATCGATGAACTCGATGAAAGCGACAACGTCCACATTCGCATCGCGGAAACCGCTCCATATCGCGATTCATCAATCATCAAACCTGAGGTTGAATGGCTCGCTGATGGCGTAGTGACATTGGATTTGACCTTACCTACATCAATCCGTTACGCGGAAGGAGCCGCACTGGAAATCGCGAAGAAAATGAATCTCCACG
>JBAZGL010000182.1:0-2956 GCA_041652855.1 Candidatus Izemoplasmatales bacterium | reverse complement strand
ATGTACAGGTCGATTTTGTTCCCGGGTACTTGGTCACATCTGATAATCCCGACACCGATCAACATTGGCAAGAAACCAGCCTGGATACACAGCCCATACACAAGCATCCTCTCGCAAACGATCAACGGATGAGGCAGAAGGCTTTGAGGGATGAAGCGATTCGTCTGGCCAAAGAATCCGACCAAGTGCTATACTTTGGCGGCTTGAACCACGATTTTGATGTGGAGGCCAAGGATCGGGAGAATATCGAATTGCCGTATCAACAGGACGAACTCATCAGTGAGTTGCTTGACGTCAAACCCGATACTGTAATCCATCTCCTTTCAGGTTCTGCTCTGGACCTGTCGATGTGGGCACAAAAAGCCAAGGTGATTCTCTGGTCCAGCTATTTGGGAATGGAAGGCGGGAACGCCCTTGTTTCAACCATTTACGGAGATGTCTCACCTTCGGGAAAACTCACGCAAACCTTTGCGCGGAAACTCACTGATTACTCATCCCATAGTATCGGCATGTTTCCAGGCGATGCGCAAGTCGAATATACCGAAGAGGCGGATGTGGGATATCGTCATTTTGAGAAACAGCGGATCACACCGGCATTTTGCTTTGGACACGGACTTTCTTATGCGACATTCGAGTATGATCATTTCACCATCGAAAAGTCAGAATCGGGATGGAAAGTTCAACTGAGTATTCGGAATACGAGCGGTATCCTTGCCAAAGAAATCGTTCAGATGTACACTCAGAAGGCCAATCAACACGCATCTCCCATATTAGCAGGCTTTCAAAAAGTCACTTTGAGGCCCCTAGAAACCTTCCGGGTGGAAAGCATCATCGATGAAGCCGCATTTCAAGAGTATGATACGCAAACGCACGCGATGAGAACGATTTCAGGAGCATATCATATATTAGTCGGAAGTTCGTTGAAGCGGATCCATCATACATTTCACATCGACATTTGATGGATGTGGTGTCGAATCACGCACTTTAGGAGCGATGGAAAGTAGGCATTATGGCGAAAAACATGACAGAAATCCACCAATCAATTACAAAAGGGCCTTTTCGAGACGATTGGGCTTCTTTGGAACGGCAGGCAGTTCCATCATGGTTCAAGGATGCGAAGTTTGGTATTTTTATCCACTGGGGCCTGTATAGTATTCCCGCATTCCGTAATGAATGGTATTCGCGAAACATGTATTTGGAGGGTTCAGAAGAATTCATCCATCATATTCACACATATGGACCCCAGGAAAAATTCGGTTATAAGGATTTCATCCCCCTATTCACCGCTGATCGTTTTGATCCCGATGACTGGGCCAAGATCATTCAGCGCTCCGGCGCACGATATGTGTGCCCCGTTGCCGAACATCATGAAGGATTTCAAATGTATCAGAGTTCACTGTCGCGATGGAACAGTTATATGATGGGGCCGAAGCGCGATATATTGCATGATCTGAAACTGGCATTTGAACGACATAATATGGTTTTCACGACTTCGAGCCACCGAGCGGAGCATTGGTATTTCATGAATGGAGGAACGAAGTTTCCGAGCGATATTTCTCCATCCCTTGAACAGGGAGATTTCTATTGGCCGGCGATGCCCGAAGGCGAGCCGTACGATTTCCAGAGCAAACCTGAACCCCACAAAGCGTTTCTTGAGGACTGGCTGATGCGATCAGTTGAGATCATCGATTTATATCATCCGAAAATGCTGTATCTTGATTGGTGGGTGCAACATCAAGCTTTCAAACCTTATCTAAAAATGCTTGCGGCATACTATTACAATCAAGCCATCGTTTGGAATGCGCAAGTGATGATTTGTTATAAACACGATGCCCTCGCATTCGGTTGCGGTATCAAGGATATTGAGCGAAGAACGTTTCGTGAAGTCAAACATTTCTCTTGGCAGACTGATACTTCCATCGCCAACAATTCGTGGTGTCATACAAACCAACTTGACTACAAAAGTGCCGGAGAAATCATCTCCATGTTGATAGATGTCGTCAGCAAGAACGGCAATTTGCTTTTGAATATCGGGCCCAAAGCGGATGGTACAATACCGGAATATGAAGTGAAAACCCTTGAAACGATCGGGCGATGGCTTGCCACGAACCAAGAGGCCATCTACGGTTCGCGACCCTACGAGACATACGGAGAAGGCCCGGCTATAGAGAGAGAAACCGAAACAGCCGAAGAATCACAGTCATATACGGATCAAGACTTCCGTTTCACGGTCAATCACGGATATGTATACGCCATCGCAATGCATCCAGGAGCATGCACTCGGTTCATGATACGAACCTTAAGAAAAGCCCTTCCGCCCGATCATCATGGCATCTATAGCAATATCCGTCACGTGTCCTTGCTTGGATCTGATGAAATGATTTCGTTTCTCCACGATGATTCGGCCTTGCATGTGACAAAAAAGAGAGGTAGGTCGCCCTACCCCATCATCTTCAAAATTGAGTTTCAATGAAAGATGCGCTCACCTATATTTGATAACTTCAGACATTAGGCACGACGTAATCATTTCTACGAAGAAACGTTATAGTTGTCGATATCCAGAAATTCCTTGATCAGGACATGTGTCAATCCTAAGACATTCGTCTTTGAACGATAAGTCGATGTGCTCAGGATGGATAAAGACATCAACTTCGACATCAAGTTGGTTTTGATCTCTTGCAGGCAATCAGGCATATTTTCAACAATCTTGCTATTGATGATGATCGCATGGGGATTGAGGACTTGGGAAATATTATTGATCGTCAGTCCCAAGTAGAAAATGAACTCGCGGTAGAGTGCCAAAGCGGAAGGATCATGCGCTTTGAGCTTGGCGATGAATTGATCGATGGAGATCTGCTCTCCGGTCAACTCCGCGAAACGCTCAATCATGGCCATATCGGAAATATAGCGTTCAAGGCAGCCTTGGTTGCCACACACACACGCTCTACCCCCCGGG
>JBAZGL010000181.1:0-2974 GCA_041652855.1 Candidatus Izemoplasmatales bacterium | reverse complement strand
CGAGTATGCACCCCATGCCTGGGTCATCAACTTTACCAACCCGATGAGCATCCTCGTGAAAACGCTGAATGATATCGCTCCCAAAATCAAGGTTTTTGGGTGCTGCCACGAAGTGTTTCATACCCAGGATTTCCTGATTAAAACGCTAGAGGCGCAAAGAGGGATACGCGTGGGACGCAAGGATATCCAGACGGATGTATCAGGTGTCAACCATTTTACATGGATCACGAAAGCAACATATAAAGATATCGACCTGCTTTCGGTGCTAAAGGAATTTTGGAAATCACATCCAGAAGGATATAATGAGAAAGGAGAGGCGGATGAATATCTCACCAATCCTTTTGCCTGCGCCAACAAGGTCAAAATGGACTTGTTCATGGAGTATGGCGTATTGGCAGCCGCGGGAGATCGTCACTTGGCCGAGTTCTTTTCACATGATCGGTATTTGGCTTCCCAAGGGATGGCGCATCATTGGAAATTCAATTTGACCGACGTCTGCTTTCGCATCCAAAAGCGCGATATGCTGATCGAAAGGCAGATCGCCGAGGCATCGGGCAAGGAGAAGGTTTGCCCCGAACGATCGGATGAGGAAGCCGTGGATATCATTCAAGCCTTGATGGGTCAAAAAGAACTCGTCACGAATGTGAACATCCCCAACTCAGGACATATGCCCGGCGTGAAAGATGGCGCGATTGTGGAAACGAATGCCCATTTTACTCGTGGGCGTATCATTCCGATTCCCGCTCATCCCTTGCCATGGACTGTGCGCGCACTCGTCAATGAGCAGGTTGAACTTTGTGATATGTTATATCAAGGAATCAAAGACCACGATCTGGAACGCTGCTTTCAAACTTTTTCGTCACAACCTTTGATTCGGCACCTTTCTAAGAGTGACAAGGTTACATTGTTTCGCGATATGGTTTATGCCACGAGAATACAACTCATGAATCATTTTGAAATCGATCGATATTTTGGAGGAGCGCGATGAAAACATTTCGTAAGGAAGTCGTATTCAAGACATCACAACGCCGAGAGTTCATCAATATGACGCTATCGATTCAGGAGGCAATCCGCGAAAGCGGTATTCAGGAAGGTTTGGTGCTCGTCAATGCGATGCATATCACGGCGAGTGTCTTCATCAATGATGATGAGCGGGGCCTTCATCATGATTTTGAACGCTTTTTGGAAAAGGTCGCTCCGGAAAAACCCTATAGCCAATATGAACATAATGGGTATGAGGATAACGCTGATGCGCATATCAAACGACAGATCATGGGACGTGAAGTCGTCTGTGCAATCACGAAAGGGATGCTTGATTTTGGTCCGTGGGAACAGATTTTCTATGGGGAGTTCGATGGTCGCCGTCCGAAACGGGTGTTAATCAAGATCATCGGGGAATAGTATCGATGCGCATCTATATCGATGCCCGATATCTCGGGCAAGATCATGTCCAACAACTCCAATCACGGTTTGTGCATCATGATTTCTTTTTTGACCCGGACTATGTAGAAACGGCCGAAGTCATCATTGCGATGCCGGGTATTTTTTTGAAACACGGGCTTAAGGATATGAAGCATCTGCGATTCGTCCAGCTTCTCATGGCGGGATTTGATCGATTCGATCTCGACTTGGCACATCGTTTGGGCATCAAAGTCGCAAACGCGCAAGATGTCTTCTCAACGACGATCGCCGAAGATATTTTGACGAAAATCTTCTTTTTCAATCGCCATGTCTCCCATTACCTTCAGGCGATGAAAACGCATGAATGGCTGCCAATTCCCAAGGAGCGTGAACTCATGGGTGCAACATTCGGTTTTGTGGGCGCGGGATCGATCGCTACGACGACAGCGCAAAGGTTGAAACCTTTTTCAGTCAAACTCATCGCATACCGAAGAGAGAAGCGCAATCACCCTTTGTTTGATGAGATATATTGGGGAGCGGAAGGCTTGGATGCATTACTCCGGCAATCCGATTATGTGATTGTCGCCATTCCATTGACTTCAGAAACTGCGCATCTGCTCGATCGTCGTCGTTTGCTTCTGATGAAGAATGATGCTTTGCTTATCAATGTGTCACGCGGAATGATCATTGATCAGGAGGCTTTGATTGACATGTTGCGTGAGAAAAGAATCAGGGGTGCGGCGCTGGATGTGGTCACCCCGGAACCTTTACCGGAATCTTCGTCGCTTTGGGAACTCGACAATGTGTATATCACGCCGCACAACGCGTCTTCAAGCACACTCATGCAATCGCGGCTTACCGCACTCGTCGAAAAGAATCTGAAAAGGCTCGATTTGGGCGAGGATCCATTTTATCTCATATGAAAAAGGTATCCATCCGGATACCTTTGTTTTAGTTGATGTCATCTCCCGATGATTCGTCTTCGGGATGGGTGGGTGGGCGTGTATGCATACTGCTCATGTAATAGTCGGTGATATAGGCTAAACGATAGGCGACAATCTCGGATTGATGACGAAAACTTGCGATGGCTTCGTCACCGACGCCCAATCGGTTATAGACGATGTCATATCCATCATTGCTGTAGAGTGAATCGGTGAAAATACCGCTCAACTTATGTGAATAGAAGACGTGTTCGGTGTCGCTGAAGATGGAGTCTCCGAGATAGATGTTGGCGTCGTAATGAATGCCGAGAAGATCGAGAACGGTTGGAACGATGACGTGAGGCGAGGTGAACTCTGTGATTCGAGATGAGTCACTACCAGTCTCCTCGAGGTAAGCTTGAGTCAACGTAGGGTTGTACATCGTGAAAAAAGTGTTGTACAGTTGCATCTTATAGTATTCGTCGGATGATAGACCGTGGATATCCAGTCCGATATTGTCATAATAAACAAAATGGTCGCCGTAAAGAATGATCAAGGTGTTGTCCAGCAAATCATGGAGGGTGAGTTCTTCAATGATTCTGCCAAGGGCGTGATCGAAATCCATGACGGCAGCTTGGTAATGACGGATTTGC
>JBAZGL010000180.1:0-2986 GCA_041652855.1 Candidatus Izemoplasmatales bacterium | reverse complement strand
ATCGAGGAATATCGGTATCCTTGTTCGTGATTAATTTGAGCGATGTCGCGGTCGATTGGAGTGCATCCGGGAAAGATGGGGTATTGAGGTTGACACCGATGCCGATGATGAAGGCTTCATAACGATGTCCGATGACCACTGCTTCACAGAGAATGCCACAGATCTTCTTACCTTGATAGAGGATATCGTTGGGCCACTTAATCAAAAACCCTGGGATCATGCTTTCAAGAAGCTGATGGATGGCGGTTGCGGCGACGAAGGGAAGGTGCGATTGTTTTAGTGTTTGGTTTTTGATGAGCAAAGAGAAAAGCGCCATGGTTTCGTCGTCATACCACAATCGTTGATAGCGCCCGCGTCCATGGGTCTGGTGTGTGGCGCTGACCAAGGTCAGATGATCAAGGTCCGAATAGTGGTCCTTGAGATACTGGTTCGTGGAGGATAATGAGGCGAAATGCAGATGATTCATCAGCCAAAGAATGTGAGCAGGAGTCCGGCAGCAATCGCGCTGCCGATGACACCCGCGACATTCGGACCCATCGCGTGCATCAACAAGAAGTTGGTCGGATCGGCTTTCTGTCCTTCGAGATGGATTACCCGCGCCGCCATCGGAACCGCACTGACACCGGCTGCGCCGATCAACGGGTTGATTTGGTTATGGGTGAGTTTGGCCATCAACTTGCCACCCAAGACACCTGAGGCTGTGGCCACAGAGAAGGCGAAAAGGCCAAGGACGATAATCAGAAGTGTCTGTACGCGCAAGAAGGCGTCGGCTGTCGCGGTCGCTCCGACGGAGAGGCCGAGCAGGATGGTCACGATATAAAGGATGGATTTGCCGGCGGCATCGACCAAGTTCGGAACGACGCCCGATTCTTTGATCAAATTTCCGAGCATCAGCATGCCGATCAGCGGCGCAGAAGAGGGAACGAGGAGGATACAAACGATCGTCACGACGATTGGGAAGAGGATTTTCTCGCTTTTTTTGACTTCGCGGAGTTCTTTCATCTTGATGGCACGTTCTTTCGGAGTCGTGAGCAACCGGGCGATAGGAGGAATGATGAGTGGCACAAGTGCCATGTAGGAATAAGCGGCCAAGGATATCGGTCCGAGCAAATCGGGCGCGAGACGGCTGGTGGTAAGGATGGCGGTGGGGCCATCGGCTCCGCCGATGATCCCGATGGAAGCGGCTTCTGCGCCCGTGAAACCGAGGAGAATCGCCCCTAAGAAAGTGATGAAGATACCGATCTGTGCTGCAGCGCCCAAGATCATGCTTTTCGGATTGGCGATGAGCGGACCAAAATCGGTCGTTGCACCGATGCCAAGGAAGATCAAGCAGGGATAGATGCCCCACTTCACACCATAATATAAGTACCCAAGCAAACCACTGTAATGGGTTACTTCATTGTCACCGACGATTTCGGTAGTTTTAACGAAGAGTCCGGAACCGGGGAGATTCACAAGAAGCATCCCGAAAGCTATCGGCAGCAACAAGTAGGGTTCGAATTTTTTCTTGATAGCCAGAAAAAGCAAGATCGAGGCAATCGCGATCATGATCAGATTCTTCCAGCCGCCTGTTTGGAAAAACTGGGCGATGCCGGTTTGTTCAAGAAAATCGAGAATCGATTGGCCCATGGTCGTTACCTAAAGATGCACAGAGGATTTTGCGCATCCACCTTTTGATTGATCTCAACGAGTACCTGAAGGATGGTGCCATCGCTTGGGGCGAGGATATCGTTTTCGAGTTTCATGGCTTCCAAAACGAATAAGACTTGTCCCTTGCGGACCTGATCACCAGGTTTAACGAGGACTTTGATGATCGCGCCCTGCATGGGCGCGACGACTTTCAAGCCGTCTGCACTTGCTTTGGGGGCTTCGGGTTTTGGTGTGACGTGAGGCGCTGGAGTCGTGGTTTCCGTCACGCTTTCGACTTCAACGAGGTAGGCTTTGCCATTGACATTGATTTTGTATGTTTTCATTGGGAGATCTCCTTGATTGAGATGATTTTGACATCGGTTTTTGTCGTTTCTCGGTGTTCGATCGCCGCGACCAAGGCAGCGACCATCATGGTGTCATCGGTGATCGATTCGAGTGATATTGGTGGGTGCGGTGCTTTTTGCGGCAGGGGTTGAGGGTACATGAACTTAAGCGATGCGACTGCCGCTGCGACGATGATGAGAATCAAGAACACAATCAAGATGGAGATGAAAGAGATGATGAGACCATCGGTAAAGGAGATACGTAGAAGAATCATTTGGAATCACCGCCAATATATAAGTTGAACTCTTCCGTCGTGTTTTGTGGTTCGGGATGATACTTCTTTTCGAGAAAGGCCAAAGCAACTTTCTCGAAAAGCGCGATGGATAGGACATCTTCATCCGAACGGATGAGGTCACGATATTTTGCTTTGAATCCTTCGAACTCGGGTTTAAGATCATCCGCGGGTCGATGCTGGATCGGAGTTTGGTCACCGATGATTTTTTCCAGAATCGAAGGTTCGACCGGTGCGGGTGATTTGCCGTAAAGACCGAGGAGATATTCTTTGACTTCTTTTGGGACGAGTTTATAGCGTTCGCCTGACATCACGTTCATCACCGCTTGGGTGCCCACCATTTGCGACAAAGGCGTCACCAAGGGGGGATAGCCGAGTTCCTGTCGCACGATTGGCACTTCTTTCAAGACGGCTTCATAGCGGTCCATAGCGTTTTGGTCTTTGAGTTGGCTCATGAGGTTGGAAAGCATCCCACCGGGAACTTGATATTTCAGGATATTGGGATTCGGTGTCAGGGCTTTAGGATTTAAAATCCCGTTTTGGAGATAGCGATCCTTGATCTTTGTGAGTTTTTCCGCAGCGTGGTCGAGCGCGACGATATTGAGATTCGGATCTTCGGGATGGTCTTTAAGCAAGTAACAAAAGGCTTCTGTAGTCGGTTGGCTGGTGCCACCTGACAAAGGCGAAAGGGCGGTATCGATCATATCGACACCGGCTTCG
>JBAZGL010000179.1:0-2990 GCA_041652855.1 Candidatus Izemoplasmatales bacterium | reverse complement strand
TAATCATTGATACAGCGTTTGCTCACACGGGATTCTTTAGTACGCTAGATCAAGCTACAATTCAAAATCTAACCTTGTCGGGTGAGATTTCAATCATCAGCAATGTCAACGCACTCCGAGTGGGCGCCCTCGCAGGAACAATCACTCAGTCAGTGATTCACAACGTCATTCTTGGGTTTGATATCGATGTGACAAGCCAAAACGGCACCGGATTTTTAGGCGGTTTGGCAGGCATCATCGAAAATACCGATGTCACAGCTACTCATTTCTCCGGCGATATCACCGCACACTTCATGACGACGGGCGGGTTTATCGGCAAAGCCCAGAATTCTTTGGCTTCTTCTGTCATTACCGAGTCGAGTTTTACAGGAGAAATCGAGGTATCGGGTTCGCAACAGACTCCTGTGGGTGGGTTTATCGGCATGTTTACGGCTAACAGCCTTACCATCTCCCGTTCCTTTGTCCAAGCTGACATCACCGGTAGTAACACCGTCGGTGGTTTTGTCGGGTACATGGGCACGGGGGCGATCGAGGATTGTTATGTACAAGGTCACGTGATTGCCACAAGTAACGACTTTGTCTTGTTGGGCGGGTTCATCGGGAGGACGGAAGGCTACAATGTCACGATTCGCCGATCGATAGCGATTGTGGAGATGTCTTCCGATGCATCTGGCACCGAAGTGTATGTAGGCGCTTTTGTAGGGCTCACGGTGGGCGGATCCCTCGCCAACATCTATGAACATGCACACTTTGATAATATCTTAGCCCCCATCGACCGGATTGGCAACCCTGCAACAGGTCGCGGAGATGGCATCACAGGCGCGAACTTAGCGAGTGTGACATCTCTGACGGGTTTCAACCCGAGCATCTGGGATTTTTCTGGCCTGTATCCCAGATTGGCATGGGAATCATAAGCAACCCAATAAATTTGAACATATAAGGAGGGGATGTCTTTGGGTGTGATGGGACACTTGATGACGATGCAACAATGAAGCAGTTTTTCGTACAACACAGATTGCTTGATCCAGTCATAGCTTTAACGACAGAACACAAGGAGGCATTTTATGGAAGAAAATAAACAACTGAAACCCTATGTCCGGCCGTTGATTGAAATCATCGAGTTTACGCTTGATGAAAACATCGCGACGAGCATGAATATGGGACCTTCAACATTGTGTGGTGAAGAGGTATGGTAAAATTCAGACGCTTTTTATTGAGCGTTTCGCTTTTGACCTTATCGATTTCTTTCCTCGCAATGGGGTCTTTTAAGATTCATGCCGACGCTCAGCCGGGCCAACAAAGCGATGAGTATGTATCACTGATGCTTGAGACAAAATTTGATGATTTCAACTTCGATTTCATCAGCTTTATGATTCCGCAAACAGGGGATCATTGGTTCGATACACGGGAAGGACACCACAAGCTTTATACCTTTGGCACAAGCGATTGGGATGATGGCGAAGTTTTGCCCGTGGAAGAACCCGGAAGCCCTGTGAACGGAACACAGTGGTTTAATCTTGCCGATAAGAACTTGTATACCTATTATGTGGGGTGGGATATCGGTATGATTACTGCAGTGGGTGATGTTCCTGAAGCGGGGAATCCTGAGTATCCTCATGAGGGATTGTTATGGTTTGTCAAGGCGACCGATACCCTATACACCTACACGGGTGATGCTTGGGACGAGGGTGTCGTCATCGCGACATCACAACCAGGCGAACCCTCAGTGGGTGAGAGATGGTATGATGAAAGTGTGGATACCTTATACACCTATCTCAGTGAATGGCAAGGAGGATTTTTGCCCTTACCCACATTGAACCCCGCAATCCGTTATGGCCAAAAACTCTCTTTGAATGAGCAGATTGAAGCTGAGAGCGGATACCGGTTCTTGTACTGGGCGGTCAATGATTCCATCAAAACATTTCCAGTGGATCACGAATTCATCTTGACAAAGACGAATCAACTTAAGGCGGTGTTCGCACCCGAAAATAAGTATGTAGTCACGTTTGTGGACGCCAATAGCAAAATCCTCAAGATTGAATACGTGTCCCCCAATGGGACAGCGACCGAGCCCGAATCCTTACCCGACAAACCCGGCCATGAACTCGCAGAAAATCGCTGGAGTGTATCGTTGACGGATGTCAACGAAGACCGCGTGGCTATTTTGCAGTATGTGCCTACAGAAACCGCCGAGTTTGCGGTGATGGTTGAAAACGGAAGCGGGAGTGGCAACTACACGTTCAATACGATCGCGACCGTCACAGCGGATCCGTATTACAAAGATGCGCGTTGGTTCGATGAGGAAAATGACTTGCTTTATACTTTTGTCGGATCTGCTTGGAATGCAGGAGAGACGATTCCCACAACCATGCCTGAAGGTGGAGATGTTTTTGAAGGCGCACGCTGGTTCGATGAAGACGAAGACACGCTCTACACCTATTCCGATGGGTGGAGCGGTGAAGTCATCTCAACAGAAGAACCGATTGCCATGTATTTCCATCATTGGGAAATCGATACCAGAACCGTCAGCTATCAAGCCACCTATGCTTTTACCGTTTTCGATGATGTGACTTTGACCGCATATTATAGTTCGGAAGCACCCGAAGACTTGCCGATGATTACATTAAGCGATAATTTGGGGATTCGTTCGAACCACAATACCTATGTGGGACAATTCTATTTGCCTGATGGTTATGAGTTGATCGAGTTTGGCATGCTGACATCAACCACTTTGGGCTATTTGGATCTAGATTCTGCCCATGCGACGCGCAATTCAGGAAACAAGTTTAACGGCGCAACCAACGAATTCGTCATGAGTTTTCTATCCGCTCAAGCCACATATGTTCGCGCATACATGGTTTGTCGCGATACGCTTGACCAGTTGATCACGGTCTACGACATGCCATCACATCTTGTGATCAATGGCGATTTTGAAACGGGAGACATGTTTGGATGGGATGGTTATGGCATATGGAAAGATGAATCCGGCA
>JBAZGL010000178.1:0-3018 GCA_041652855.1 Candidatus Izemoplasmatales bacterium | reverse complement strand
ATCAAGGCATTGGCCGAAGCTGCCCGCGAAGCTGGGCTTGAGTTCTAATGAAGGAGGTTATCCGATGCTAGAGAACAAGGAAAGAGACGGCAGAGAAAGAAAACCGTCTCGCGCTCCACGTGGAGGCGCAAGAAAAAAAGAAGAAAAAATTTATGATGAGAAAGTCGTCAACATTGGTCGTGTGACCAAAGTTGTCAAAGGCGGAAGACGTTTCAGTTTCTCCGCGCTTGTCGTGGTTGGAGATCGCAAGGGCAAAGTCGGATTTGGCACCGGCAAGGCTTCTGAAGTCCCCGATGCGATCAAGAAAGCGATTGAAGACGCGAAGAAAAACATCGTGACGATTCCGATCAATGGCACGACGATCTATCATACCGTTACCGGTAAATACGGCGCAGCGAAAGTCTTCCTCCGTCCAGCGGTCGAAGGAACGGGCGTCATCGCAGGCGGTCCGGTTCGTGCGGTATTGGAACTTGCAGGTGTCGAAGACGTCCTCAGCAAATCGCTGGGATCGAATTCGCCCATCAATATTGTCCGCGCGACGATGGCTGGCTTACTTTCAACACGCAGTATTGAAGAAGTTGCTAAAACTCGCGGTCTTACCTCCGAGGAGGTTTTGAGATAATGGCACAAGTCAAAATCACCCTGATCAAGGGACTGATCGGCAGAAAGCCGAATCAAGTCAAAACCGCCAAGGCTTTGGGACTGACAAAAAGAAATTCATCTGTGGTCAAGGAAGACAATCAAGCGATCAGAGGCATGATCGATACGATTATCCACCTTGTCACCATCGAAGAAGTTCGCTAGGAGGTGCCCCATTGAAACTGAATGAATTGAAACCCGTCGAGGGTGCAACACAAAGCAAAAAACGTCTAGGACGCGGCACGAGCAGTGGGACCGGAAAAACATCCGGCCGCGGACAAAAAGGTCAAAATTCGCGTTCCGGTGGCGGTGTACGCCTCGGATTCGAAGGGGGACAGACGCCCTTATTCAAGCGCCTTCCCAAACGTGGCTTTTCCAATTTCTTCCGCAAGGAATTCGCAATTGTCAATGTTTCCGATCTCAACCGCTACGATGACGACACCGTCATCACACCGGAATTGCTCATGAAGGATAAGGTCATTCGGGAACTCAAAGCCGGATTAAAAGTGCTCGCAGATGGTAAACTGGAACGTAAACTGCATGTCAAAGCACACAAATTTTCCGCTTCTGCCGAACAGGCGATTGCGTCTGCTGGTGGCACAATCGAGGTGATTTAGGATGGAGACACTAAAAAAAGTACTAAAAAATAAAGCGATTCTGAAACGGATCGGATTTACTTTATTGGCTTTTTTTATCTTCAAACTACTGACCTATGTGACCATGCCATTGATTGATGCGGATAAACTTGCGGGCTTATTCGAAAACAGTGGCTTCCTGGGAATCGTCAACTCGATCTCGGGAGACGCCTTGCGCAATTACTCAATCATCGCCCTAGGTATTAGCCCCTACATTACGGCCTCGATCGTTGTTCAACTCTTGCAGATGGACATCATTCCCGTTTTGAAGGAGTGGAGCGAAGAGGGCGAAACCGGCCGGCAAAAGATCAGCCGTGTGACACGCTACCTTGCCATCGCGCTCGCATTTGTCCAGGCATTGGCCATGACATTTGCTTTTCAAAGCCAAGGTGAAGGCTTGTTCAGGAGCGGTGTGTTCGATTGGGCGACCGCAGGCGGAACCCGGAACCTCTGGTTTCT
Organism: Candidatus Izemoplasmatales bacterium; assembly: GCA_041652855.1. Taxonomy (GTDB): domain Bacteria; phylum Bacillota_I; class Bacilli_A; order Izemoplasmatales; family Hujiaoplasmataceae; genus JAAYZB01. Next base: position 1,285 of record JBAZGL010000178.1, on the reverse strand, counting down.
CGTTTACTTCTATATCGCGGTTGTGTTGACCGCGGGAACCGCGTTCATGATCTGGTTGGCGGACCAAATCACGATGAAAGGCATCGGCAATGGTTCATCGATGTTGATCGTCGGCGGTATCGTCATTTCGTTCCCCGGAACGATTGCTTCATTGGTTCAATACTATATCGCCGACCCAAAAGGTGCGATGCAAAACGTATATACCGGCCAAGGAGAATGGTCCGGATATATCCTGTTCGCAGTGAGCATCCTCATGTTCATCATCGTGTTGGTGGGTATTACCTACATGCAGGAAGCGACGCGGAAGATTCCGATTCAATACGCCAATCGTCCAGCAGGATCCAAGTTCACCGGCAAGTCCGAGTCGAACATTCCGATCAAGTTGAATACGGCGAACGTGATCCCGGTCATCTTTGCTTCGATCATCCTGTCCCTGCCGACGACGATCTTCAACTACATCTGGGGGCCGCCGACGTCGACGACTTCCGTCCCCCCGGCACAGAACTGGTTGCTTCAGATATTCTCGTATGATCAGCCAATTGGCTTCTTCATTTACATTGTGTTGATTTTAGTCTTTACGTTCTTCTATTCATTCATCCTGATCAAACCCGAACAAATGGCGGAGAACCTGCAAAAGCAGAACGCGTATATCCCGGGTGTGCGTCCTGGATATGAAACGGAAGCATATATCACGAAAACCCTGTTCAGAACAACCCTTATCGGCGCAATGTATCTCGTAGTCGTTGCGAGCTTGCCGATCATCACTTCGATGATTCTTGGGCATTCCTATGCGCAAATAGGTGGTACATCACTTCTCATTATCGTGGGTGTGGCGCTCGAAACGGCGAAACAAATCGAAACGGATACTCAAGAAAAGACATACGCCGGCTTCATGCGCTAAGCGAGATTATCATGCTGAATCTTTTGATAATGGGTAAGCCGGGAGCCGGAAAAGGAACGCAAGCCGCCAAACTGCTCAAATTTTATCACCTGACGCACATTTCCACCGGCGATATCTATCGCCGAGAGATGAAGAAAGGGTCCGATCTCGGACGCTTGGCGCAGGAGTACATGAAAAAAGGCGAATTGGTTCCCGATGACATCACCAACAATATCGTGGAAGAAGTGTTGAACCAAAAAAAGTATCCCCATGGTTTTATGCTGGATGGCTACCCGCGAACGCGTTCGCAAGCGGAAGCGCTGGATCGGATTCTCAGTGATTTGGGCATCAAACTGAACGCCGTCATCAACGTGCATGTATCGGATAAAGTCCTGCTTGAACGGA
>JBAZGL010000177.1:0-3022 GCA_041652855.1 Candidatus Izemoplasmatales bacterium | reverse complement strand
GGAGCGCTTGTGGGTCAGGCTTCAGGAGTCATCGCCCGAGTATCATCGCGCGGTGACATGCATGCGAATACCCACACTTTTCAACCGAGTTATAGCATTCGCCCTTACTACTATATCGGTGGGATCGTGGGTTCTGCCGCTCTCGGAGCCGAACTTAATATGAGGGATGTCATCAATTATGGTGACATATATGGTTTTGGTACGATGTCGACGTTTTCGTTTGCTTCAGGCGTGAGCAAGATCGATATCAAGATCGGTGGAGTCATCGGCTATATTTTGAACACCGCATCTGTATCACATCACCTCGTCTATGCGACTAATATGGGCGATTTGATTCTCGATGATGTCATTCATTCTCCGTCAATGCCATCTTCGCAAAATGTGGGCGGTGTTTTTGGAGAAGCAGCTGGTCCGGCCCCGATTCTTTATGATGTGGTAATCATCGAAGAAGAAGAACATGAAGTCCTTCGCTTCGCCTATTTGTATAATGAAGGAAATGTCATTCACGAAGCCATGACGGGAACATCTATTGTCAAAGCAGCGGGGATCGGCATTTCCAATACCACGACAGCGACAGAGTATGCGCTGTTGTTTAACCATGGAAGTTTCAACTATGATTCCCTAGTATATTATCCCCAAGGGACAGAACTGTTTTTTTCAGAATATATTGAAGGAAGCAGCAGCAATAAAGCGCTAGAACTCTATAACCCTACTGATGGATCAATCAGCCTGGTCGGATATTCGATCGAAATGTATGCAAATGGTGCGACGTCTCCCACTTCCACCTATTCATTTTCGTCTGGAAGTATCAGTGCTGGCGGAACTTATGTTATCGTAAATTCAAGCGGATCAAACACCCTAAGGAATCTCCGTGATTTACAGATAACAAGTGGGATAATGGCATTTGATGGCAATGATGCTTTGGTACTCAAGAAGAACGGGATTATCATTGATAGTATCGGCCAGGTAGGTAATAATCCGGGTACGGGTGGATGGATTGGCGGAGGGCTCAGCACCACAAACCGTACCTTGGTTCGTAAATCTCGGATTTATTCCGGAAGAACAAACGCCTATTCATCATTTGATCCAAGCGACGAATGGCTCGGATATTCTCAAGATGTGTTCACAAATCTTCGATCACATACAGTGATTAGCAATGAAGTGCAACCATTCAGTAGTCGCTTGTTTGATTATACAACAACTATCTTTGACATCAGCGCAAGCACTCCGATCACGCTGACTCGCGCCTACAATTACGCTGACTTACGGTATGATTCCAGTTATTATCATCGCGTTTCTCCATTCTATGATTCTGTGAATCACAATCCGACGGTCATTCGCTATTCAGCGAATTACGGAAATATCGATTACTTCAATCTCGACAATGATGGCACGACCATGATTCCTATCGAATTACAGACAGATACCCAGATATCCGGTATCACCACCGTCACGAATGTCGACTTTTTGAATGTGATCAATCATGGTGACATCAAAGTCGTCAACGTAAATCTTTTGACGAACACGCTCAGCGTATCTGGATTCTCCTATATTCTCTCATCCGGAAAATATCTAAAGAATTCTGTCAATTTAGGGAAAATCACCGTGGCTTCGATCAATTCTGCCACGACGGGCAACCCGAATATCTATGTGGGTGGTTTGGTCAATGTAAACAATTCGGGAGACCTGCATCTGGAAACACAAAATCCCAATCAACCGATTGCGACTCTAGGGATCATCAACTCACTCAATTACGGTGAGATCACATCCACATATTCTGCGACATATCATGGAATATTGGGAAGAAGCAACACCTATGCGGCCGGAATCGCGACCCTCAATGCGGGATCGATTCAAGACAGCGCCAATCTAGGTGCGGTGCGCATATACAATAGTTCTTCCTCAGGTACGACGTCCCTTGCGGGTGATGGCGCTACGGCCAACCGAATCACTGCGTTTACCCACGGGGTCACTGCGGGAGGCGTCACGGGGATTACTTTGTCTGGTAACGCGCGGGTCTACGATACAGCGAACAATGGGGATGTCGTTGCGATCGCGTATCGCTATGCCAGGGCAGGTGGCATCATTGCGACGAGTCTCTATTCAGAAGCGGTAGCAGGAGGTATTTCAATTTCGGTCTTTGGCTTATCCGACTCAATCGAACAATCAGTCTTGCTCAATGGAATGAACTTCGGTAATATCTCTGCGGTCACATTTGTCATTGGCTCATACTCAACCTCGTCCTATACGTCGTATAATACGAATTTTCGATATGGCGAAGGCGATGCCGCAGGAGGAACCACGGGCGTCTCAATCAATCCGAATACCATCGTTGCATCCAATGATCGCCCCGGCGTGTATGCTGCGGCAGGCGGTGTGGTCGGGTATGGCCTATCGGTTATGAGAAACATGCTCAATCATGGGACCATTTCCGGAACTGATGTTGCCGGGGGCATTGTCGGAGCGACGTATGTCGAGGGTGCTCAGTCACCAAATACCAAAACTACAGTCGTCGACATCAATACCGCTATTAATTACGGCGATATCAAAGCGATTGCGACCACTTCTTTTGGTTCCATTAGCAAGACGCTTCTCAGTTATGAGAATATTTCAGGATTCTTCAAACCCGATAGTCAAGTCTATCCGACGCTTCATGCAGCGGATTTTCCACGGGACAAGCGGGGATTCGGGGGTATCTTTGGACGACTCCAACGGGGCGTGAGAGGTATCATGTCTACGGAAGGGGGAAGTTTTGACTTCATCGTCAACGCAAATCCCAATATCGATCTGGTCGGACGTTTGGATATGGACTACAGTTTCACGAGTTCGGCACGATATTTTCAGTTTTATGACGCCATCTATTATTCTGCTAGGCTAAATGACAACACACAGGCGGTGTTTACGGGTTTTTACTATGGTGAACTGCTCATCACGGGCAAATCATCAAATAGAGCACCTTACACCTATACCGCTACCATCGTCAACGTGTATACACAAATCGGAACGATTCCTACTCTGCATA
>JBAZGL010000176.1:0-3030 GCA_041652855.1 Candidatus Izemoplasmatales bacterium | reverse complement strand
TGATGCCTGCGCTGCGGTTTTTGGGAATGATGATGGCGATGGCGCCTCCGGCTTCTGCCGTGCGGATGATCGCGCCGAGGTTATGCGGGTCTTGAATGCCATCCAGCATCACGATCAACGGATCACGTTTCACATCCACTTTCTCGAGCAATTGATGAAGGAGGAGTGGCCGATACGTTTCAACTTCAAGGGCAACGCCTTGGCTCGTACCGGAAAAGCGGGATTTGAACGTGCTTTTATCAAGTACTTCCACAGGCACTCCCAGTTGGTTAAGTTCATGACGAATATCTTTGTGTTGTTCGTCCATGATATAGCCTTTGATGATCTTTCGTCCGGATTTCAGCACTTCCATCACCGGATTCTTCCCGTAAATGATGATTGACACATTATCACCCGCTTCTATTGTATCACAATCACCGTGAAGTATCACTTGAAAAAAGGCCGATAAAAACATAAAAGAGATCCCGAAATCATTTCGAGGATCCCTCAATATATGCGATACCTTCAGTGATGATTTGATCAATTCGTTGATGTTCATTCTCGAGATACAAATAGCCAAACAGAGCTTCGAATCCTGTCGCATGACGATACGTCGCCAAGTCGGCGTTTTTTGGTTTGTGCGTGCTCCCCGCATTACGTCCGCGCTTATAATACGTCATTTCTGAGTCTGTCAGACCGCGTTCCAGCAACCACGTCATGATCTGTGCTTGCCCCAATGCCGATGTATAGCGAATGGCTTGGTGGTGAAGATCATTGACTTTGGTCAAGCCCGAAGCGATGAGATGCTCGCGAATCTTGAGTTCAAAATATGCGTCACCGATATATGCGAGCGCCAATCCGTTCAAGGTCATCACACGATGTTCTTCTCTTGAAGCAATTGACGAAGTCGATCGGCTTGCTCAAAGTCTTTTGCTTTTCGCATCTGTTCCCATTTGCGATACAATTCTTTGTCTTCTGATGAAAGCAAAGACAAAGAAATAGAGAGACCCAATATCGATAACATATACCCCAAAGCTTTGAAAGATTGTTTTAAGAGGACGATATCCGCATCTTTACGAAGCTGAGTATTGATGGTTTTGACGAGAGCCTGCAAAACGGAAATGGCATTGGGCGTATTGAGATCTTGTTCCAGATGATGGTCAAAGTCATCTATCATGGCGCGGATGTCCGGATCATAGACTTCCATGTCCGAACCAAAAGCATCCGCGAGATCGAGCGTGCGAAACAGAGTCTGATATGCTTGATATGTTTTCATCCAATCATTTTGGATGGCATGAAACGCTTCGGTATTAAAGTTCAAAGGTGCGCGATAATGTGTGGACAACAGAAACAAGCGAAATGCCATCATGTCTCCGGGGAAATCCTTGACGAGGATGAAATTCCCGAGACTCTTGCTCATCTTTTCGCCTTCAATGTTCAAACGGCCGTTGTGGAGCCAATAGCGCGCCACATGGTGTTCGTGAAGTGCGTATGCCTGGGCGATTTCATTTTCATGATGCGGGAATATCAAATCCGATCCCCCACCATGGATGTCAATCTCTCCTTTGAAGATATCATCGATCATGACGACACATTCAGTGTGCCATCCGGGTCTGCCTCGGGAAAAACGCGAATCCCACGCCAAACCCACATCGGTTTTTTTCCATAAGACGAAGTCCAAGGGACTTTCCTTGTCGGGATTCACTTCCACACGGGCACCCGAAATCAGATCATCGAGTTTTCGATTGCTCAAGGTTCCGTATTCGTCGATTTTGCCGACACGGAAAAAGACATCGCCGTTCACGACATACGCGAAGTCTAAGGAAACCAGCTCTCCGATGTAGCCAATGATTTGAGCGATATATTCCGTGACCCGGGGTTTGATATAATCCGTCTTACAGCCAAGACGCTCAAGATCCTTGATAAATTGCTCGATATAAAACGCACTCACTTCCGCTTCGCTTTTGTGTTCATCGATCGCTTTTTGAATGATGCGATCATCCACATCCGTGAAATTCGACGCAAAACGGACGGTATATCCTTTAGCCTCAAAAAAGCGTCGCAAAGTGTCAAAAACGACCACCGGACGGGCATTGCCTATATGGATGTAATTATATACCGTTGGGCCGCACACATACATCGAAACTTGATTTTCTTTGATGGAATGGAAATCTTCGAGTTTGTTTGTATACGTATTGAACAATTTCATTGACGGACCCCCTTCTATTCTATTCATACCTCTATATTATATGCAATTGATGTCCGATTTACAAGGGGATAATCCCTTAGCCTCCAAAAGCATCCAAAGAAAGATTTCGATGGAGCGCGCTTGTAAAAGCCTGGTTCGCATTGTAAAATGATACTATCCTTAAAAATGGATGGGGAGGATATGAATGATGAAAAGATTGGGTCGCATCTTCATCTTGATGATGCTGATGCTTACGTTTTATGGTTGCGATAAATTGATTGGTTTGGTCACAACCCAAACCACCACGCCCACAACCTCGGTTCCAACCACCACACACACCACGAGTGCGATTGATTCTGCGATATATGAAATCTACACCCTCGCCTATCAATCCGGAGCGACCTTTTTGAGTTATGATGAATGGCGCGAATCCGTGCGCGGACCCGAAGGTCTTCCTGGAAGAGAAGTGCGATTGCTCGTCGAAGGTGGAGCCATCAAATGGCAGTATCAAGGAGATAGTGCCTGGACGGAATTGATCAAACTCCAGGATCTCATCGGGCCTCAAGGCAACCCGGGAGCCGATGGCAGGGATGGCGTGGATGGACGTGATGGCGTCAATGGTCAAGATGGCATCAACGGTCAAGACGGTGTGGACGGACGCGACGGCATTGATGGTCAAGACGGTGTGGACGGACGCGACGGCATTGATGGTCAAGATGGCATCAATGGCCAAGATGGCACTGATGGCATCGATGGTGTCGATGGCCGTGAAATCGAACTCATCGTCAATGGAACCCATCTCGAATATCGTTATACCGGCGACACGCTATGGACCCACTTGTTTTCGCTCGACCTATTGACCG
>JBAZGL010000175.1:0-3034 GCA_041652855.1 Candidatus Izemoplasmatales bacterium | reverse complement strand
CATCTCGCACCTCAAACACGTGGTTTTAGTGACCCACAACGAAAAATATAACCATTTGATCAAGGACGGTTTCAACCTGAACAAAATCAAAGCCTATCTCCATAATCATGCCATACACAAATTGCACCAACAATGTTCAACCCCTGTCGACATGATCGTAGTGGACCAGTTCGCTCCCGAAGACAGATACTACGAATACCTCAAGGATGTTCCCTTCGTTGAACGCGTGCATCTGATCGAAAAGGCAGAGGACCAGTTTCTCAGTGTTGCATGCGCCTCAATCATTGCCCGTGCTACTTTTCTTCAAAACATGGCAGAATTATCTCAGTCGATCGGTATCCAATTGCCACTGGGTGCCAACCCCGTTGTCGATCTCATTGGTAAACGCATCGCTCTTGAACACGGATTTGAGATCTTTGACAAAATCGCCAAAACGAACTTCAAAAATCTCGAGAAAATCAAGGCTTTGATGCCCTCCCCACGATGAGCAGATTGCTTGGGTTAATCAAGTAAAAATGGTATAATTCAGGTATAAACATCATTATTCAAGGAGGAAATTCCGATGAAATATGTACTACCTGAATTACCCATCCCATACGATTCTCTTGAACCCTATATCGATGAAATGACAATGAGAATCCACCATACCAAGCACCATCAAGGCTACATCAACCAGCTCAATACCTTACTTGAGCCATATCAGGATCATCCGTACGATCAACTGATTGATCTCTTATCCCATCTCGATGCGCTTCCAGAAAAAATCCGCACCGGAGTCAGAAACAACGGCGGCGGACATTACAATCACTCGCTTTTTTTCGAGCAACTCAAACACAATCCGAACGGCACACCGAAAACCAGACTCCTCGAAGCGATCACTCGCACTTTCGGGAGCTTCGATGCATTCAAAAACACGTTCGCCGAGGCGGCTAAAACGCGTTTCGGTTCAGGGTGGGCTTGGCTCATTGTGAACTCGGAACATCATCTTGAAATCGTCTCAATGCCCAATCAGGATCCAATCACGCATGCCACTCCGATTTTGGGACTTGATGTTTGGGAGCACGCCTATTACTTGAAATACCAGAACCGGCGGCCCGAATATATCGAAAGCTTCTTCCATGTCATCAATTGGGATGTCGTCGAAGACCGATACCTCAAAGCGATTCAATCATGATCAAAGCAGAACCCTTCTCAGAGGGGTTCTTTTTATGTGTGTTGGTGAATCCATTCAATGATTTTTTGATCGTTCAAGGGCTTAGAAAAATAATATCCTTGGGCGTAATCACACTGATATGTGCGCATCAGTTTCATGACTTCCTCTTCCTCGATACCTTCTGCGATGACTTTGTATCCCAATTGCTTGGCCAGTTGGATTGTCGCCTTGACGATTTCTCTGGCGGAATTGTTTTGGATGATTTGTCGCATGAAAAATTTGTCGATTTTGATCACATCGATCGGGAACTGACTGAGATAGGCGAGTGATGAATATCCTTTACCAAAATCGTCAATGGCGATATGGATACCCTGATTCACAAATCGTTCCAACATCGTTTTGCTTGCTTCGGGATTGATCATTAACACCGATTCGGTGATTTCAAGCTCGAGGAGGTGTTTTGCGACGTTGGATTCATTGATGACTTGCATCGTGCGATCATAAAACTGAGGGTCATAGAGATTTTTTGCGGAAATGTTGATTGAGATCCCCATAGTGATACCCATACGCTGGAATTCCCACATCTTGTCGAGCGCCCTCTTCAATACCCAATTCGTCAAGTTGTGAATCAACTTGGTCTCTTCGACGATCGGCACGAACTGATCGGGAAAGATCGTGCCCTTTTCCGGGTGTTGCCAACGAATCAAGGCTTCCAGACCAATGGGTTTCAACGTTTCGAGATCGATTTTGGGCTGATAGACCAAAAATGTCTCGTTATCGGCCAGCGCTTGTGTGAATGTTGCCAACAAATCATACTCTGAGCGTTTGCGAATCAAGGAATCATCGTATACGACATACGGGAGATTATTTTCCTGAGCGAAGCGTGCAGAAGCGTCCGACACGCGGTACGTAGAGAGTTTCTGACAATCTGTGCCATCATGAACCAACCCCGCGCCAACCGAAAAATCGACATATAGGGGAATGCCATTGATTTCACGCGAATAGGCGATTGCTTTGAGGATCAATTGTGCATCGAGGTTGAGATCATTATAGGGCTTCGCAAGCCATATCTTGTTGGTATCGGCTTGGATAATGAGGGATTTTTTGGGAAAACTCGCCTGAAGATCATCATATACTTGATGGATTAATTTGTGATATATCTCCATGCCCAACACATCTCCGATGTTGGTCGCATTGTTAATCAAAAGCGTGAATACGGCATAACTTTCATGTGATAACTGCGCCTTAGCACATGAGAGGTAGTTGGTATTCGGTAGTTTGGTCTCTTGATTGTAGGCCATTAACGAACGAATCTTTTCCGAGCTCAACCGTAACCGTTTTGCGGCAAAACCACTGATGAATCCAAGGACCAAGAAAATGATCAGGCGAAAAAACCAGTTGATGAATAATTGGGGTATCGCCAGTTCGGTGTCAAGCGGCATCATGGGCCCCAAAAGAATACCGGCCGCAAGGGCGACCAACAAAGCGATTTCCGGACCGAAAAAGACTCCGGCGAGGACAATGGGAATGTACATCGTATGCGAAAATGAATACGTGATGCCTCCGGTCATATACACCAGAAAGTACACCGAAGGCAACATCAAAACAATGGCGATCAACGCGATGATCTTATAGTTCCGAACGATGAAACTGACGATATTCATGCGCTTCGATTCCTGGTTTTTCATCCGAATAACCTCCCAAGTTCAAGCGGCAAGCGCTATATGGATGCGCTTTCATTCCTATTATATAATTATTGCGTCTGATCAGCAAGCCAAATAGACTAATATGTGGTATTCACGCGAAAAAAAGACTCGGACAAACCGAGTCTATTCTTCCTCTTCTTCATTGAGTGGACGTTTGCGCTTTTTGTCTTGCATT
>JBAZGL010000174.1:0-3044 GCA_041652855.1 Candidatus Izemoplasmatales bacterium | reverse complement strand
GTATTTCCCGCGATCATAACCGATTTCACGTACCGTATCGCGCACGATTTTTTGAATATCGACATACGTTTTCGTCGTGATTTCCCCGGCTACGAGAACAAGTCCAGTTGTGACAAGGGTTTCACAGGCCACACGGGCATCGGGATCATCGGCAAGGATTGCATCAAGGATCGCATCGCTGATTTGATCACAGATTTTGTCGGGGTGACCTTCCGTCACCGATTCGCTTGTAAAAAAACGATACATCCCCGAACCTCCTATTCTTGTGCGAGGCGATAGTAGATCGCCTCGAAATCATCACTGTATTTGACAAATCGATCAACGATTTGCGGATCGAAATAAGGGTAGAATTCCAGCTGAATCAGATCGATTGCGCGGGCATGTTTCAAATCGCGCTTGTAGTTGCGGCTTTGACGTAGGATATCATATATCTGTACGATGAGAATGACTTGTGATTCGCGATTGTTTTGAATCGCATTCATTTCCTTGGTGAAATCGGGATCAGCGGTTTTCTCGAAATGGGCGCGCACAATATCTTCGCCCTTTTTTTCGAGTTGAAGCCGTTTGATGATGATGGAACCGATGATTGTTTTTTCCCTGATCCGCTTGAAGTCCGCTTCGTCCAGCACTTCTTTCTGATCGTAATCGGATAGTGACAAGAGATCGCGCTTATCGATATGAATCGTCGAGAAATCAAAGATCTCTTGACACAGTTTCGGTGAATAACCAAGAAAATGACCGAGTTTCGCGGCCATTTCCGCGATTCTCTTGCCTGCACCCCTCTGGATTTTTTCCGTTTTTTCGTTATTTCGGTGTTTGTATACCGAAATCACGTCAAACACGTCAGAAACCACCGCTTTGAAATCTTTCTCCATTTGTCTGCGCTTGATGAGCTCCGCTTTGCGCTTGTTGTTCATGTCATCGCTGATCAGCGCGGTCGAATACAATCCGATCATGAATACCGCAAGAACGAGGGTGCGAAGTATCAAATCCGTCAAAATCGGACCGCTGATATAGTTCCACATCGTCACAAAGGAGGCTGCATATTCATGGACAGGATACAAAATCGTCAGATGGATGATCGTCATCACGATGATCGTGATTTTGAAGATCAGACCGAGAAGTTTGGGGTCCTGATACAAGACCAAGACCACCAAGGCAAAGTAGATCAGGGAATAACCCGCTTGGGTGATGCTGAAGAATCCTTCAGCGGGATCGTTTCCAAGCGTCAAACGCAATTTGATGTAGACGGCAACCGCCATCATCAAAATGTAGAACCCGGAAATGTATTCTCCGAGTTGTTGTTTATGCAAGGTTTGGGGTTCTTGCGTGATGATTTTGCGAATCGTTTGATTGGTGAAAAACATCACGAGGAAAAACGCAAACGAAACGATTAAGTTGACCTTGCGATCGGTTCCTTCGGTCCCGATCAGTGTGAAAAGCAAGAAAACGAGGTTGGTCACCCACAAGATATTGCGCATGACCCAGTTCTTACGAAACAGAACAGCGGTCTCATCCAGGATATCCACGCCGTTTTCAAAACTGAAACGACTGATGAAAAATTGCCGTACTTTGAAGAAAAACACGGACAAGCGATTATGGCCCTCGCTGGCATATTTTAAGTTTTCTTCCTGAGTTTTGATTTGATCCAGATGATTTTTCCGCGAAGTGATTTTGAAGAATTCAACAACCTTATCCAGCCGTGACTGTCGTTTTGGAGGTTTTTCAGGGGCAACCGCCTTTAAATACGCCTCGATCTTTTGTTCCGATTCCGGTTGTTTCACAGGGGTATTCCGTTTCTTTTTGACATTGTCATTGCGTCGAAAGAAATCATCCAGTGTCTTTTCACGGTTGTCCATAGCCTCACCCCCTATCGCTGATTCGTGTCAGGATATTAGAACAACTTCGGTTGCTCGATAATGGATGGATCGCGTCGCGCCTCAATCTCGTTTTCGATTTGAGCGACACGTGTAGAGGCTGCGGCGGCAATCGCGCCGACAATATCATCAAGGAAGGTATGGCAGGCATCCTTGCTTTTCTTGCCCGCATCATTGAGTTTGCTGATGATGCCGGGTTTGTTGACATCGATGTCTCCGAAATTCGTCCGACCAATCGTACCATAAAGCCCCGCAAGTTCCAAACCGAACAGTTCATCAATCCCGAACATGCCGAGATCTGTATGCAGAATCTCTTGAATGGGACCGTGGAAAGCCTGAGCCTCGGTTAGCCGATCGATTTCCGCGCCAAGCTGCAACAAATGAAAGACATCACGCAATGAAAGGATCTTTTCAACCGACTCCAAACACTCGCTGAAAGAAATGTCCGGTTTCCACTTGGATTGCTGCTTGAATGCGATTTCAGCGATCTGTTCAAGACTCACGCCTCTTTCACGTAATTTTTCAATATTCATTGTCAGCATTTCTTCTCGAGAAAATAAAGTGCGTTGACGATTCATACGACCACCTCTGAGTTGGTATGACTACTAACTATATATTATATCATATTATTCGATTGCATTCAAATCGCTAATTCAAAATCTTTCCCACATATAAGAGCCTTCTGCCGATGCCGTTCATGAACTCATGAATCGATAGCACGGATTTTCCCTGGAACTGAACGCGTTTCAGGATAATCGTACTATCGGACGTTGCAACATGCACGCCTTGATCATCGATACACACGATCTCACCGCAATGCGCGTTTATCTGGCGTTCTCTCGCTTTGATTTCTACCTCGTATATTTTGAGTTTGTTTCCATCGATCAAAAGATGAGCCACGGGCCAAGGATGAAAGGCGCGGACGTGGTCAAAGATCGCCTTCGCCGATTTCGTCAAATCAAGCTTTTCTTCTTCTGGTTTGATGTTTCTCGCGTAACTCACCCTAGACTCATCTTGAGGTACTGAATGGATTGATCCCGAGACAACTTTCCGGATCGTTTCGATCAAAAGAGTTCCTCCGATGGTGGCCAATCGGTCCTGGATCGTTCCGACATCATCCGTCGGATGAATGGGCGTGCTTTGATGCGCGAGAATCGGTCCCGCATC
>JBAZGL010000173.1:0-3051 GCA_041652855.1 Candidatus Izemoplasmatales bacterium | reverse complement strand
TTTGGATTGCCAGTTGGAGATAGTGAGCCATGGATGTTTCAGCTTGAGATATCACTTCAGCATAAGACAACGAGAATTGTTGGGTAAAGCTTCTTTCATGATATAAACTGGCCAGTTCTTCATCAAAAATCTCCAATTCTTCTCTGATGAAGAACGCATTGGTGTCCCATAACACGGGAACATAACCGTACTTGTCACAGTTATCGAGAAAATTGCGGATGAAATCAACGGTGTTATTTTTCAAACTACCATCACTTTTGGTCAGGACAGCAAACTCACCGAAGACGATTCCATAGCCCATATCGGTATATTTCGTCATTTTCTCCAATAAAGTGTTTTGCGTATTGTAATGGTTTTCCGTTCCCCAACTCGCATCGCCACTACTTCCGCAATAGGTCCAAGGCGTATAGTAATGCACCGACAATAACAGTTTGTCGGTTGCAGAATCCGTCGGCATGTTGAAGCGATTGTCATAGGTCATTTCAATATCGGTATTATAGCCGGCTATCAACAAGAACCGATCGGCATTTTTTCCGCCTTGCGAACGGATGATGTCGACAAACTCCTGATTGATGGCATTGGCTTGTTCGTAGCATTCATTCTCCGTAAGCACGCCATTGATTTCATTGATTGCATCGTTCAAACGGTTACCCAACTCTTCATTGGCGGATTCGAAGATCAAGCGATATGAGTAATCTTTGAAATAGTTACCGACCTGAGTCCAGATGGAATCATATATAGCCCAGGCTTTGTTGCGGATGCTTTGGCTTGAAGCGCCGAACATGCCCCACCAACCGCCGTCCCAATGGTCATTGATGATCACGAACATTTCGGCATCGAGGGCATAATTGACGATCTCAGCCACACGTTCAAGATAATCCTGCCGAATCGTATAATCATCATTGTCGATATCCATCGTGTTCGTCCACGCAACCGGAATGCGCAATGTATCAAATCCCGCGGCTTTCATTCCGGAAATCATCGCCGCCGTCGTAATAGGTTGGCCCCACAATGTCTCATACGCACTGACATCTTGATCAGTGCCGATCGTGGTGCGGCCGAAAGCTTCCATGGTATTACCTAGGTTGGTGCCGTTCCCCATATAAAAAACCACTTCTAGGGATGACATCGTCTGCAATCCTTGTTCAGACATAAGTTCCTCCAACGATTGTGTGGTGATCGCTGTTGCGGTTGTCGGCTGATCTGTCGTTGGCATCTGAGTAGATGTCGCCACAGCGGTAGTCGGTGTCGCAGTCGTCGGCGTAGCGGTAGTGGCGCTGTTGCAACCAAAAATAAGAAAACCCAAAAGGAACACACACGCACTGATCATCATTCGTTTCTGCATATTCATTCTCTCTTTCATCATTTATTTGATTTGTGGACGCCTATAATGCTTTCGCTCTTACTCCAAATTACATGGAGGATTGGTCTTTTTCAATGCAGCGAAACATCCGAATCGCAAAAGCGCTCACGACAAGAAATATCGATACAGGTCCGACAAGCAGACCAATGAACATCATTTTCTCGTTGAACATAAAGACAACCGTCAATCCCGCCACCACGATCCAAAGAATGATGGTACGGAAATAAAACTTGAAGGCAATCTCTTTAGCATTATTTAATGTTTGCCACAGACTATTTTTGTATCTCGCACAAAGCGGAAAGGCAAAGGTGATGTGAATCAACCCGACAAAGACGATGATGATCCCCGCAATCAAAAAGAGCGTGGGATTGTCTTCAAGTTTATTGAACATCTCGAAATTCAGATACGCGCAATAAGCGGCAATGATGGAAATCATTCCCAACGGAATCCCTTGTCTCCAGTTTTCCCTGAACGCTTTGATGAACTGACGCACCACATGTCCTTCGTTGTTTTCTACAATTTTCAAGGTCACGCTGTACGCTGCGACCGTGGATGCTCCGATGGTAATGATTGGGAGGCTGAATAGCAACCAAATACAATTCAGTTTCACTGCGTCCCACAGTCCGGTCATCGCCTTATAGAGCTTTCCATCAATGGCAAACAATCTCATATATCCACCTCCTTTTTTGATTGATCTATCAATTCATTAGGGTGTCGCATTGCGAATGGCTTCTTCCATCGCAAAGCGAATCGCTGCTTCATTTTGTGACCAAGCCACACAATCCGCATATCCATAAGTGTTGGCTTTGCTGATCATGGTATTCACAATAAAATTGAATGCACCGTCCGAACTCGCGTAGATAGCTTGCCAGGAATAATCCACGATCGTTTTTGTGACTTGTTCCCACTTGACCTTCAACGTCGCGCTTCGTCGACTTTCGGAATAGGCAGTTCCCAATGCCACTTTATAGTTTGTGTTATCTAGATACTCTTGAGTTGTGAGCGCGTTGTTCCGCGTTCTCCATTCTGCTTCAAGAAGATTCAGCGGTTCGGTTTGATTGCTCTTCCAATAGTCCCAGTTGAAGCGTTCACCGTTTGAATCCGGATTTTCCGCATCGAGTGACCACGTCGTGTTGTTGATTTCAAAATCGCCATCTCCAAAAGAACCGTGATAGCCCGATTCCTGGGGAAATGTGGTCCGATTGTCGTAGTGCATCGCTTTTCCCAGTTCAGTTGAATAGGTGTTTCCGGACTCGTCATAATACCATGTCACCCCATAAGGCCCATATTCGGTAACCATTCGACCATAGGGTGTGCATAACCAGTTGAGGATTTCCATGCACAACTCCGGATATTGACTTTTCGCACCGATGCTCCACACGCGATTGCCACCGAGCACATTCATGCCATACACAATGGGCGTCGCTGCTTCGGGAACCATGGATAACATCATCTTGTTTGCCTCGATATGTTCTCCCGTGTTATACGCCAATGACCCGGAAAAATTAAAGATCGAGAAGAATGTACCGCCATTGACGACTTTCGCGGTCATTGCATCGAACGTTTGTGTCATCGAGTTCGGATCCAACAGATTGTTTTGGTAAAGTTTGTTAAAGAAGCGCAACATTTCGATGTAAGGCCCGTTGGGTTGGAGGGCATCATAATATTCGCCTGTTTCGACATTATAT
>JBAZGL010000172.1:0-3054 GCA_041652855.1 Candidatus Izemoplasmatales bacterium | reverse complement strand
GATTGCCCGTAAACATGCGAAAATCATCGGTCAAAAATATGATAATCTCAATTTGATCGTGTGTCATCTAGGTGGCGGCGTCAGCGTCGGACTGCATCAGAAGGGGCGCGTCGTCGACGTGAACAATGCCCTGGGAGGCGATGGTCCGTTTTCTCCCGAACGAACGGGTACCCTGCCCACCTATCCCTTGGTCGAAATGTGTTTTTCCGGCCAGTACACCAAAGAGGAAGTCAAGCGAATGCTCGTTGGACAAGGCGGATTGGTATCCTACCTCGGGACTGCGAATGGTATCGAAATCGATCAACGTATCCGCCAAAACGATCAAGAAGCAGCCTTTTATTTTCGTGCGATGGCGTACCGAGTTGCCAAAGAAATCGGGAGCTTGTACTTTGCGGTATCAGGCGAACTTGATGGCATATTGATTACCGGCGGTTTGGCACATAACGATTTGTTCATCAGCCACCTTCGCTCCTACATCGATCCCATTTTTCCTCTTCACGTCTATCCCGGAGAAGATGAGATGCGCGCGCTTGCTTTAGGTGCGCTCCGCGTGTTGGCACACGAAGAGAAAGCACAGACATACGAATAAGATGACTACCCGGGTAACCCCCGGGTTTTTTGTGCACAATCCGCTGATCACGAACGCATACGGCCTATCCACAATGCCTGGTCGGTGGTGGAAAAATCGAATCGACTCTGAGGATACAAAAAAAGAAAATTTGCTGGCACTCAATACTTGACAGTGCTAAAATTCATGATATAATAAACTTAGCACTTTACAATATTGAGTGCTAAATCAATGACAAAATAAGGAGTGAGTTTGATGTTAAGACCATTACATGACAATGTTGTCTTGAAGAAGGAAAAGGTCGAAAAAAAGACCGCCAGCGGTATTCTTCTGACCGGAGATGTCAAGGATCAACCCAGTTTTGCTGAAGTGATCGCCGTCGGTGAAGGGGCGATTGTCGACGGAAAGCGCGTGGCTCCGTCCGTTAAAGTCGGCGACAAAGTCGTCTACAAAAAGTATTCTACCACCGAATTCAAAATGGATGAGGAAGAGTATCTGATCATCGCTGAAAAAGATATTCTTGCCATCTTAGACTAAGGAGAGATGAATTATGAGTAAAGAAATACGTTATTCAAAAGACGCACGGATGTCGATGCTCAAGGGTGTTGATATTCTCGCGGATGCGGTCAAAGTGACCTTGGGCCCCAAAGGACGCAATGTGGTCCTCGATAAGGGATATGGTTCACCGATGATTACCAATGACGGTGTCACGATCGCCAAAGAAATCGAACTCAAAGATCCGTTTGAGAACATGGGTGCGAAACTCGTCTACGAAGCAGCCAACAAAACCAATGATGTGGCCGGCGATGGCACGACCACCGCAACCGTATTGACTCAATCGATGATTCATAAAGGATTTGCACACGTCGAAAAAGGCACGAATCCCGTTTTGATGCGTGAAGGCATGGAATTGGCAGCGAAAGAAGTGGCCAAACGGCTGTTGGATAAGACGCACAAAGTCGAGACCAATGAAGATATCGCCAGTGTCGCAACTGTTTCATCTGGGTCTGCCGAGATTGGCGACATCATCGCCAAAGCCATGGATAAGGTCGGACGCAATGGCGTGATCAGCGTGGATGAATCCAAGGGCTTCGACACCTATCTCGAAGTCGTTGAAGGCATGCAGTATGACAAAGGGTACATCTCGCCTTATATGGTTACGGATCGCGAAAAAATGGAAGTGGTCATGGAAAACGCATATGTCTTGATCACAGACCAAAAGATTTCGACGATCAAAGACATTCTTCCACTCCTTGAAGAAATCGTTCAAGCCAGCAAACCTTTGCTCATCATCGCTGATGATATCGAAAACGAAGTACTCTCAACCCTGATCGTAAATAAACTCAGAGGAACCTTTAACATCGTCGCTACGAAAGCTCCGGGCTTCGGCGACAATCAAAAAGAAATGCTCATTGACATCGCCACGCTGACCGGAGCGAAATTCTTAGCGAAAGATCTCAACCTAGAAATCAAGGATGCCAAAATGGAACATCTCGGCGTTGCGAAGAAAGTCATCGTCGCCAAAGAGAACACGACGATCATCGATGGTTCAGGTAATAAATCCGACATCGAGCATCGCGTCGCCGAAATTAAGACGCATATCGAGAAGTCGACATCCGAGTATGATAAGAAACGGTTGAACGAACGCTTGGCGAAATTGACGAGCGGTGTCGCTATCGTCAAAGTCGGTGCCACGACGGAAACCGAACTCAAAGAAAAGAAACTGAAGATTGAAGATGCTTTGAATGCAACCAAGGCGGCGGTTGAAGAAGGTATCGTCTCCGGTGGTGGAGCGACTTTGGTGGAAATCTACAACGAAATCAAACAATCTTTGAAATCTGAGATCGTCGATGTACAAAAAGGTATCAATGTCGTCGTCGAGTCGTTGCTTTCACCCATCTATCAAATCGCGGAAAACTCAGGATTCGATGCATTGGAGATCGTTGAACAACAAAAGAAAGCCAAGAAGAACCAAGGCTTCAATGCGAAAACCGGGGAATGGGTGGACATGTTCAAAGCGGGCATCGTGGATCCGACCAAGGTGACTCGTAGCGCAATCATGAATGCCGCTTCAATTTCTGCTTTGTTCATCACGACTGAAGTCGGCGTGGCAGAAATCAAAGAAGAAAAACCGGCTATGCCTCAACCTGATATGTACTAATCATCTAACCATTGATCTTGGTGCGGCGTTGCCGCACCTTTTTTTTGGCTTTTTTGCTTGCCTTGACCCAGAACAATTGCTATACTGGTTGAAAAGGAGCGATGCCAAGTGATTGATACCATCTTGTTTGATTTGGATGGCACCTTGTTGCCCCTCGATGAGGCAGACTTCATCGAACGATATTTTGCATCGATTGGCGCTTTGGCAAGCCCGCTCGGATTGTCTGTCGCCACGTTGCAGCAACAGATCTGGGCAGGAACGAAAGCGATACTGAACACGACGGGAACGATGACGAACGCAGAGGTGTTTTGGGAAGTCTTTTCAC
>JBAZGL010000171.1:0-3075 GCA_041652855.1 Candidatus Izemoplasmatales bacterium | reverse complement strand
GAACAAGATCGCCATTTTCTCCATGGTCGCCACGGCGAACATGTTTCCCGGAATGAAGTAGCGATAATATTGCACATCGTCACTCGGGCGATAGCCGCTCCAGATCAACTTGCTTTCGGGATGAAACTGATGCGTCGAAATATCGCGGTCTGTTTGATGGGTGATACGGTAGTTGTCATCGGAGTGGTTTTGCTCGGCAATCAAGGTCGAGATGACTTTTTCCACGGTCATGACGAAGAAATAATCAAAAATCTGTGTGTTTCCGGTAATCTGATAATATTCATAGGCCAACCACAAGGGGTAGCACAAGGAATCGATTTCGAACTTCCGTTCAAAGACCGACCCATCGCGGTTAAACGCGTTGGCATAGGGATCACGACGAATCTGTTCGAACTGTTGCCTCAGCAAGCCTTCGACCATGCGGGTGACATCCGCATCGATCGTCATGAACTGAAGATAAGGTAAGACTTGCGCGCTCGAATCGCGCAGCCACATCGCATGGATGTCGCCCGTAATCACGAAGGTCATGCCGTTGTCCTTGTGCTCAAGAACCGTCGGAAACGTGTCTTTGTAGGTTTCGATGCCATCAATCGTCGCATAGAAAGTCTTCCTGAGGGTCGTTTTCGTCATCAGGTCGCTGATTCCCTCGATGAGGGGATCGACATAGGCGCGCATCGCGCTATAGGTATAATCGCCATCCACGAATATTGCGAGGTTCAAGGCGATCTCATCGATCACGTTCGGTGTTTCCAGATAATGGGTCTGGATCTGCTCGAGCGTGATCAGACCCCAATCACCTCGGGAATTGTCGACGATCTCGAAATACAAGGCTTCGCCATAATATGCATTGAGATCGACGAAATACAAGTGCGTGGCTTCTTCATCGCTGTCTCGCCAACGATCGGAGTACGTGCGGAACACTTCTTCGTTCGTTCCGACCTTTTTAAGGGTCAGATAGGTCACATCCCGATGTTTCGTTGCGCCGAGGCGGAAAGAGATGATGCCTTCCCCGCCGACGATGAAGGCGGAAGAGCGGAGAAGTCCGACTTTGCCTTCATCGGACCGGTTCGACAAGCGGAACGATGGATTGATGTGGCTGTTTTGGAAACTGCCGCTTTCACCGACCACCGTCCATCCGGCGAGTGTCCTCGAACTGAAATCGCCGTTCGGCAGTTCATAGGGTGTGGACGCCAAAGGCGAAAAGACAGGACGGATGTTATGGGCGAAGATGCCGGAAGCGAGGTTGGGAATAGACGGATAATGCGTCAAGAAATCATCGACGAGGATGAAGCCACCCGGCTGGGTCGATTGATCGACGACCAGAAAATAGACGTCTTGACCGATATAGGCGGTCAAACTCACATAGTAGCGCGACATCCGATACAAGTTCGGATCCCCGTCGCCCGTCAACGTCGATTGATTGGCGATGCGGAAGAGCTCGACATCGGTCTGGGCATCTTTGATTGCGACATAGGTGAGTCCTGGATGATAGCCCCCGCCGAGCAAAAATGAGACATATCCACTGCCTGAAACCGTGAAAGTGGAAGAACGCATGATCCCGGTTTGGGATACAGAATAAGCGCCAAAGAAATAGTCGCCTTGTTTTTGATAGGCGATACCTCCGCTCGTCTCGGTGGCGTCACTGACCGCATCATCTGTGAATGCATCGCCAGAGAGGACCATCCAGCCCTCGAGACTGCCACTTTCAAACCCAGGATTGAGGACGCCTGCTGGCGGAAGCGTCGTGGTCTCGAGTTGGGTCGTCGGATGTGTCGTCGGGGCGAGCGTCGTCGGCGCAGTGGTCACGGAAATGGTCGTTAAAGGCTCACTCGTCGGGGCCAGCGTCGTCGGCACAGAGGTCACGGAGCTGGTGGTCGGATGCGCAGTCGTGGTAAGCGTAGTTGCAGCCGTCAGGGTGGGATTTTGCGTGGTGTCTTGGGCGCAGCCCAAAAGTAAGCTGAGCACACTGATGAAGATGATGATGAATAGTCGTTTATTCATGGCTATTCTCCTTATAAATGGTCGCATCAAGCCACTGGGGGCTTGGGAGTGATGACCCACGTATCGACAAGAGTTCCGTCGAGATCGATGGTTTCGATCAAAATCTGGGCGTGGGTGATGGTGATCATGGAAATGGTACTGATCGTGTCTTCAATGTAGTATGAGAAGATCTCGCCATCCGCACCTTCCACATAACGGAATTTATGACCCGCACTGCCACCAATCAAGTAATAGATCCCCTGATCATCCGGAAGTCCATTGGTCAAACGCGGTGTGCGGGCATAGATGTGGTCATGTCCGGATAGGACGAGGTCGACTTGGGCTTGATCGAACGTCTGAAGCCAGTTGGTTGTCATCTGCTGGGCGCTGCCTTCGTGGTAAGTGCCATACATGCTGTAGTGGGTCGCGACGATGACAAATTCTTGGCGGTATTCGTCGACGACATCCAATAGCCATGTCTGTTGGTTCGCCAAATCCGCATCCGTCACCGAATCGAGCATGACGAAGAGGACGTTGTCGTAGATCACGTAGTAGGAGGAATGGCTGGGGGATGGATCGAAATTTTGCGGTGGATTGAAGAACAGATCATAGAAAGCGTGGCTCGAGATTGAGAAATTCTGGTCTTGATAATCGTGGTTGCCGGGGATGCTCATCAGTGGCAAGCCTGTGGGCAAGGAATGATAGAAGCGTTCCCAATCGGCTTCACGCATGCCAACCTCGACGAGATCACCGGTGATGAGCGCGAAGCGATAATCATCATAATAGTGATAGGCTTCTTGTATCAACTTCGTGGTGATCGCAGCTTGGTGGAAGTAATCCGCCTGAGTATCCGTGAAGAAGAGAAAACGGAAACCCCAGCCACTTGGTGCCGTTACATAACTTTTCGGGATGGTGGTAGACGCATAAGTGCGCAAACGATATAAAACGGTTTGTTGGGGGCTGAGTTCGGATATTTCCGCCTGGAACACATATCGAGGCAAAAACCCATAGACTTTGCCATCGGCATGATAGATCGGTGTTTCTTGCAAGACACCCGTCAGTTTTACCCGGGTCATATCAGTGAAGTCCGGGTCG
>JBAZGL010000170.1:0-3095 GCA_041652855.1 Candidatus Izemoplasmatales bacterium | reverse complement strand
AACTTGAAAAGGAACTGATTGCGTTTTTGCAAACGGGTGATACGAAGAAAGCCATGGAAATTCTGAATTCGCTCTTAGGAGAGATTTTTTCCCTTTCTTCGGGGAATCTCGACATCATCAAGGCCAACATCTACGAGTTGACGGCCGTGTTGATGCGTGCCGGCGTCGATGCGGGCGTATCCTTGACAGAAATGAGTCAGATTCTCAAAAAAGTCACGATCATTCTCGCGGAAACGACGCAGTACGACGAAGTCTGTCTTTTGACGACCGAAGTCATGGAAGAGATCAACCGCGTCATTTCCAATAACCGTTTCACGAAGAAGAGCAATGAGAACCTCATCAACGCAATCAGTTATATCCGCAACAACTATCAGCACGATCTGAGCTTGGACACCGTCGCGAAATCCGTCTTCGTCAGCAACTACTATTTGTCCCACCTCTTTCGCGACGAACTGAACATGACGTTCAGCGACTATGTGAATAAAGTCAGAATGGATGAAGCGATCAAACTGATGAAGGCATCCGGACGAAGCATCCAAGAGATCGCCCAACGTTCGGGATTCGCGGATGCCAGTTATTTTACGAAAATCTTCAAGAAATATCATGGTATTACGCCTAAGAAGTATATGAGTCTCTATTTTTGACAAAAGCCGGGTCAACGGCTTTTTTTTAACAAAATAGTCGGGTTTTAAGACAAAAAACCCCGTAGAATGTGAAAGCGTTTTTATGTATACTATGGACATAGACCCATGAAAAGGATGGTTTAATCATGATCTTGGAAGAAATCAGTCAACTCTTACAAAAAGGCAAAGCCAAAGACGTCAAACTGCTGGTTCAAGAGGCTTTGGACCAAAACATCGCGCCCCAGGCGATCTTGAATGATGGCTTGATCAAAGGCATGGGCGTCATCGGGGGAAAATTCAAAAACAACGAAGTGTTCGTCCCCGAAGTGCTCGTGGCGGCAAGAGCGATGAACTTCGGTCTTGAGATTCTTCGGCCGGCATTAGTCTTGGCGGGAAACAAATCTTTGGGAAAAGCATTGATCTGCACAGTGATGGGCGATTTGCACGATATCGGAAAAAACCTCGTCAAGATGATGCTCGAAGGCAGCGGGATCGAAGTCCTCGATCTGGGCGTCGATGTCAACCCTGAAACGATCATCAACCATATCAATTCCGAGCAACCCGATCTTCTGTGTCTCAGCGCACTGCTCACGACGACGATGATGAACCAAAAGATCATCATCGACGCCATCACCCAATCGGGATTGCGCGACAAAGTCAAGATATTGATCGGTGGCGCACCAGTCACGGACAATTATGCCCGTGAAATCGGAGCGGACGGATATGCACCGGATGCCGCGAGCGCTGCGGAGATGGCACTCGCGATGTTGGGAGCGAAATAAGATGTTTCGCGATATCCACGACTATAAGACCGATATCGACCAAGCCTTCAAAGCCAATCACGATCTTTATGAGGCCGCATGGAAGAAACAAACCGGAAACCTCAGTTTTCGGGTTTTGCCTCCATCGGATGTCTCATTCTATCAAGAAATCGACTTGACGAGCTTCACCTTCCCCCGGGATATCGATTGCTATGCCTCGACGCTGATCGACAAGTTGGACCAATCATACATGGCACGCCGAACCATCGATGACAACTTCCTGCCGGCGGTGTTTCCGGTTTTGGGCATCGGCGATTACAGCGCTTTCGTGGCCGGCGACATCATCTTCAAACCCGATACCAGTTGGGGACAACATGTCCTGAAAGACATCGATGACTGGCGGAATTTGCCGCCGCTCGGCACGAGCAAGTGGTATCAGTTGTTTTTGGACATCTCCGAAGCTTTGATCATTCTGAGCAAAAAGCAAGGGATTCCCTATATGCGTGGATTTTTCTCGCCTTTGGATCTGGCGCATGCTTTGCGGGGCGAAGATATCTACTATGATTTTTATGATGAGCCCCAGAAACTTCATGAGCTCCTGAATTATTGCGCCGACGCGACGATCCATTTCGCCGAATCTATTTATGCGTTGGTGCGAAAACACTATCATGATACGCCTTACGGCACGTGGTACACGCGCAAGCAAATCAATATGTCCGAAGATATCGCCTGCATGATCAGTGCCGAGACGTACCGCGAATTCTGTCGCCCGCACACGCAGAAAGTGATCGATCATTTCGGCACGGGCTACATGCATTGCCATTCACGGGCGATGTATCTCGTCAAAGAGATATGTGACTTGAACAACGTTGTCCATCTTTGGCTTGCGACCGATCCCAATCAACCTCGGCCAATGGATCATATCGAGATGTTGCAAGCAGCATCGAACGGTGCCGTCATCGCGATCGATTGCGATTCTTTCTCGGAGATTGAAACGCATTATGCTTCTTTGAAAAAAGGCAACTTTTCTCTGTGCCTTCCGGTGGCTTCCATCGAAGAAGGCGAAGATATGGTTCAACGTTTCAAGCGACTGAACGACTGATCATCCTATGTAAGGAGCGATTGATATGAAGCGTGTGTGTCTATTGTTCATCACCGTGATCCTGTGTGGTTTTTTTGCCATGGGTACACGGGCGCACGCAGAAGAGACGCCGCATCTACGCATCTGGTTCTCGCAATACGAAGTTGAAAATGAAGCATTGAGAAGCATCGCCTCGGACTATGAGGCGTTGACGGGCGTTTCTGTCGAAGTCGTTTCGCGCATCAACATCTTCAATGCCGTGAGCGACCTCGTGAACAACGCGACGTTGGACACGAGGCCCGATATCGTCTTCATGCAGGCTCCGGATATCGGTACTTTGGTGGCGAGCGGATATCTCGAACCCTTGACGCCTATGATCGATCAAGATATCAGAGACCGTTTCACGGAAGTGGCATTATCCGCTTTTCGTCTCGATGGCGAAATATATGGTCTCGGTTATTCCGTGGATTCATATGGTTTGATCTATAACAAAGAAATCATTTCAGAAAGCGAACTGCCCGAGACGTGGTCCGACTTCTTTGCTTTAGCGGCCGAGAAGACGGTTTTCGATGGTGCGACTCCCGTCATACATGGGGCATTGCTCAACGCCCGTGACATGTGGTTCAACTA
>JBAZGL010000169.1:0-3164 GCA_041652855.1 Candidatus Izemoplasmatales bacterium | reverse complement strand
ACGGTGATGATGACAACCATCATCAGCAGGGACAAAAACAGATTGACGAATGTTTGCGTCACCGAATAATTATGCGTTTCCTTGATGTTGAAGAAGAGGAGGATTCCCGACCAGAGAAAGATGACATAAATCGGGAACCAATAGAGAAACTGCTCGTTCAACGTCAGGAAATTCGACATGATGATCACAATCGGATAAATCAAGAAGATAGGCATGAGCGACCCGATGGTGGAAAGGAAAGTCGCCTTCAGGGTGCCTTCTCCTTCCATCAAGGAGGAGATGAGATAATTGGCGATGACGAAGATGAGGATCGGTAAGACAATCTTCATGACTTCGTTGAAGAGGATCACTTCCTCGATGATGATACCGGAAAAGATAAAACCTGTTGCGACCATACCGATGACATTCAATGCCACAAACAACAAAAGCACCAGAAAGCCGGTCATCACCGAAACGCGGTTTCGCCGCTTCACTTCATAACAAGAATCCTCCGGATGCCTGATGAAGTGGAACATGAACAATAATTCATCCACATATCGGTTTTGTGATAACCGTTTAATCGGAGCAAATACTCTTGGAAGATAAGCATACTTCCGATTGGTGATTGAGATCACCACCCCGAGGAGCACAATGACGATGACCCCGAAAAATATCCATTCAAAATGGTTGATTAGATAGATGTTGCGGATTTCCCAGTAAGCTTCCGAATAGTTCTCTTGGTCATATGCGATTTCGAAATACGTTTTCGCTTCTTCATATTGCTCGTTCATAAGATAGCCGAGGCCAATCCCTTTATAGGCCAAGTCGAACATGGAATTGTATCTGAGGACATCTTGCCATACATCGATACTTTCCACATATTTCGCCTGATTGAACAGATCCAGCGCTTGATGGATCTTTTCCGCGAACGGAGTCGACCGGAAAATCTGGATCGAGTTACGGCTTTGATTGTCATCGACGACGAACAAGCGTCCCGTAGAATCTTGAGCGATGGCCGATGCGGATAGAAACAGACCGAGTTTGTCGTTCCCGGTTCCCTTGCCCGCGAACTTGAAGAGCAGATTTCCTTCCTGGTCGTATTCGACGATCGCGCCATCTGAAGTCACGGTATACATGTTCCCGACTTTCCCAGGCCAGCTGTCGACAGTGTTTCCGTAAGTGAACATCTTGTTGGAGAAGAAATTCACCCCGCCGATATTGACCTTTTTGACGTTGTCGCCCATATTTCGTTCCACCAGGGTTTGCGTCACCGTATAGAAATAGCCGCGTCCGTCCAAACTGATATTGGTCACGGGAACAGGAATATTCTTTGTCAAATTGACATTTTCATTGTGCTGATAAAAAATGCGTTGGAGCCGTTGCCACAAAGTGATATCGATGGGGTTCGAGGCAAAGTAGTTGATGAACCGATTGTTTTGATTGACCATCAAAACCCCGTTGGTGGTTCCCTCGTTGACGATATACATGGTATGATTTTGGTCCACAGCGATCTTCTGCGGACGGAAAATCATTCCCTCCGCTTGGAGGATATCGCTTGAAGGCGTCGATAAAACGGATAGGACGGAAATGGCATCTTCAACTTCGGTTTCGGTCTTATCGATGGCATATATGACGATTTGACCAATATCTTGATTGGACAAAGCCCGACCGTAATCAGCTACATAGATTCGATTGTCTCTGACTGCGATTCCGAGCGGGCGGACCAGAAGATCACTACCGAAGCTGTAACAGACTTCAAGTTCCGGATTCATGACCACGATTCGCTTGTTCCCGGTATCCGCGACATAGATGTAATCATCCTCATCGACGAAAATATCCTTGGCTCCGGACAACTGACTACCATCGCTCAACGTCCGAATCATATAGATCGCTTCATAAGCTTCGTTCGTCTCGACCAAACGTCCGTTTCGGTTCAGGGTGTAGGTTTTATACGCCGATATCGCTTTGACACTACTGAGGTTGGCAGCGAAAACCCCGATAAGCAGCATCCACACGAAGGCGATGATCAGTTTCTTCTTCATCATTTGATCCCCGAATGTGCCATGGTGTTCATGACACTGTTCTGCAAGATGATGAAAAGGAGAATATTGGGCACGAATATCACCAAGTTTGCCGCTGCTGCCATACCTTGCGCGGCAATCGGATTCGTTCCAAGTGTCAAAGTATTGAAGTAATAGGGTAAAGTTTTGATGGCTTCGTCATTCACATAAAGGTTTGATGTCTCCACGTTGTTCCAAGAAGCTTGGAACGCGAGAATCATCACGGTCGCCAAGGCGGGCTTGACGAGCGGAAGCACGATCAACCGATAGATTTGGAAATGAGTCGCGCCATCGATCTTCGAAGCTTCGAACAGTTCTCTGGGCACTTGATCCATGAACTGCTTCATCAAGAAGACGCCAACGGGCATCGCAATCAAAGGTATGACGTGGGCGAACATCGTGTTGGTAATTCCCAAGGAACTCATGACGATGAATCGCGGCACGGCGATCGCCACCGGCACGATGATGATCGCAATCTGGTTGATCAAAAACAAGGTTTTCCTTCCCTTGAATTTCAAAAACGAGAAACTGAATGCCGCCAGGGATCCGAGGATCAGTGAAAAACCGATCACCATCATACTGACGAGCATGGAATTGAACAAGTATCGAGAAAACGGTACCCCTGTCTGCGATGCAAGCATGAATAGATTTTGAAAGTTGTCCAGAGTCAGACGAGAAGCAAAGATTTTCGGTGGATAGGCGTAGAGTTGGTCCAGCGGTTTAAACGCATGGGAGAATATGAAGATCAAAGGCAGTATCGTCACAAGCAACATCGGCAAGACCAAAAGGAAATACTTGATCTGACTCGGATGCAAACGCGTGGGATTGATCTTCGTGCCTTGAAAGCGATGTTTTCTTCTCAGTTTGCGCGCTTTATGGATCAACCGCGCACCACGATCCCGTTTCGGAAACGTCGCCATATCAATCACCTCGCTCCCCAAAGATTCTGGTTGCGATCCGGTTGAATGTCAAAACGATCACAAGCAACACGACCGAAATCGCCGAAGCATACCCCATCTCGTAACGGGCAAACCCATAATCGTTCATATGATCCACGACAAGCCAACCCGCCATCTGCGGGGGTGGAAAGGATCCGGACAACGCGGAGGCCATGCCTGCGGCGTT
>JBAZGL010000168.1:0-3181 GCA_041652855.1 Candidatus Izemoplasmatales bacterium | reverse complement strand
GCCGTTGAATGCCGCAACTTCAAGCCCGGAGTCATCGCCAATAGTCAGTAATCCCAGGTGAGCATAGGCTTGAGCCTTCAATACTGCGTTTTCTTCAAATGAATTACCGGTCTCTTGAACATCGGTCAGCCCTGGAAACTGATCTAGGGAATACACTTCATAATTCAAGGGTTCAAGTAACTGATGGTACTCTCTAATTTTGTCATGATTATATGATGCGATCAAGATTTTTTCCATGATTTCACCTATACACAAGTATATCATATTTCATCCATTTTAGCGCCGCATCACCAAAAAATCCGTATGATTTTCTGATGTATCGGACGCACAATTGTGTTACCGATATGGCAATGGTGATTTATTTCTTTCATTTTTGTGTTCATTGCTTTATAATGAATGATGTACAAATCTCATATGATAGAGGTGTTTCCATGAGTGATTTCGATGATCTGTTCAAAAAAGATGATGACATTTTTTTCCAACCTCAGAAAACCGCATCCGATCCACAAAACGATATCCAGGATCTCCACAATGAACAACGAGCGAATCGAACTCTGATTCTCGTCTATGTCGGAATCATGTTCTTGGTGACCCTATTCTCCTACTTATACTTTCAAGTCCGTTTTGCCGATGCAGATACCATTATCGAGAATCTAACCGTCGAGAGTGTGCTCAATGCAGAACTCGTGCCGATCGTGGATGATATTTATGATTATCAGGTGAATATCAGTGGCAGAATCCGCAACACAAACACTGTGACCATCCCTCGTGTATGGGTGAGATTCGATTTCAAAGACGCACAAGATAAAGTCTTCTATTCGCATCAAGTATTCATGGAAAACGTCGCAGCAAATGACGTTTTCATCATCGATGATCAGTTGTTTGGCGATGAATCATATTTTTCATATGAGGCGACGTACGGCATCGATGAAACGAACTTCTTCTATATCGCCATGAACTTAATGCAAATGGCGATCACCGGATTCATTTTCATCATAATCGACAAACGCGCGCTCAAACGCGATTTCATCGCGTTCCGTCAGAAGTTAGGAACGAACATCGGGATGATCATCAGCGGCTTCATCATGGTCTATGTCGCGTTATATTTATCACAATTATTCATGGATTATGTCTTGAATGTCACTTCGGATTCGCAAAATGAACAAGTAATCGCTTCATTGTTTTCTCCTGAACCCTTGACATTGATTGCCCTCTTTTTCCTGCTGTGCATCTTTACGCCACTTGTGGAGGAACTCATCTTTCGAAAAGTCATCTTCAACTTCTTTCATGGGCGTTTTGGCAACGTCGCCGCCGTGATCATCAGCGGACTTATTTTTGGTATCATGCACGTCGTATCATTCAGCGATTACATCCAAGCTATTCCATATGTCATGATGGGTATGGTCTTTGGAATCATCTATCTGAGGGCCAACAAAAACATCTTTGTTCCCATCGGTGTCCATGTCATCAACAATCTGATATCGTTCCTCATCTACTATTTCATGATCACCGGGGGAACACTCTAGTTCATTCATCTATAATCAAAGCCGGCAGACGCGTCTGCCGGCTTGTTTTATTCGGGGATGAAACGTTATCTTACGGAATCTTTAAGTACTTTGCCGGCTTTGAAAGTCGGGGCCTTGAGCGCAGGGATTTCAATCGGTTGTTTCGTTCTTGGATCATGACCGCTACGTGCTTTGCGTACTTTGACTTCAAAAGTTCCAAAGCCGGTGAGAATGACTTTTTCTCCTTTGACCAAAGCTTCCTGAATCGCAAGAATCGTCGAGTTGAGTGCTACTTCAGCATCTTTCTTTGTGAGATCTGATAATTCGGAAATGCGTGCTACAAGTTCAGATTTGTTCATTTATATATCCTCCTTATTTCATTTCTTGATGTCATTATAAGTTTTAGGTGACCAAAATGCAAGTAGAAGTCTAAAAAAATGGGGAATTTTCATAATAATTGCGATTATTCGCGGTTTCTCAGTATCAATTTAATCGGTGTACCTTCAAAATCAAAACGCTCACGCAATCGATTTTCCAAATAACGTTGATAGGAAAAATGGATGGATTTCGCGTAATTCACGAAAAGGATGAAAGTCGGGCACTTCGATGTCACTTGCGTTGTATAGTATACTTTTAAGAGGTGTTGGTTGTGCATTTTAGGGGGATTAAGCAACATCGCCTCGGTGATGACTTCATTCAAGGCAGCAGTTTGGACACGACGAGAATAGTTTTCATACACTTTGTCGATCAATGGAAAAAGAGTGGGAATTCGCGATGCGGTCAAAGCGGATATGAAGGCGATGGGCACATAAGATAGAAATGGAAATTCCTGACGGATTTTTCGGGTCCATTCCGACATCGTTTCGTTGGTTTTCGGAATTTGATCGTATTTATTGAACACGAGAATCAACGCTTTGTCATTTTCCAATGCATAGCCCGCGATATGTTTGTCCTGTTCTTGGATTCCCGTGGATGCATCCAAAACAAGAAGACATACGTCACTCCGTTCGATGGCTTGCATCGCCCTGAGGACGCTGTATTTCTCAATTCCTTCGAAGACTTTGCCACGTTTGCGGATTCCCGCGGTGTCGATGACGACATATTCTTTTCCGTCGCGTTGAAACAAGGTATCGATCGAATCCGTGGTCGTGCCGGATTCAGCACTTGTGATGACGCGTTCAAAACCCAGGATCGCATTGGTCAGGGTAGATTTTCCGACATTCGGCCGTCCGATGATCGCGATACGGATCGTATCTTCTGCATAAGGTTCTTCTGTCTTTTCCGGAAGCAGATCGACGATGCGATCGAGCAAATCACCAAAACCGATTCCATGGCTCGCAGACACGGCTATCACGTGTTCGGCTCCCAGTTCGTAAAACTCATAGAAGCGGGATTGAAGGGTTTCGTTATCTGCTTTGTTCACCACGACGATGACCGGCTTTTCAGCAGCAAACAACAGTTTCATGACGAACTGATCGTCCGGATGGATACCTCCCTGAACATCGCAAACGAAAAGCACAAGGTCGCTTTCGCTGATTGCGAGTTCCGCTTGGGCTTTGATTTGAGACAAAAAGGGTGCATCGCTTAATTCGATGCCCCCTGTGTCAATAAGGGAAAACGTGTGGCTGAGCCATGTGGCATGACCGTAAATCCGATCTCTCGTCGCTCCGGGTTGA
>JBAZGL010000167.1:0-3183 GCA_041652855.1 Candidatus Izemoplasmatales bacterium | reverse complement strand
GCCACCCCTAAGGGAATGACCCCCAAAAGGATGAACCCGAGGGTACGCCGTATATAGACCGACGCCTCAAAATGATCCTTTGATTCTTGAAACCGGCTGCGAAATCGCTTGATAAACGGAAAATCGCTACAGAAATAATAACTCAGATACATCAGGCAATAGACGATCAGCGCGATCATCTCATCATTCAACAAAACCTCTATGTCCGTATTAGAAACCGATAGAATCATGGTTGATACCTCCCGCTTTTCATCGCAAATTTTCGGAGCACAAAACCCGTCAGCCTCGGAAAAAAGCGCACCATGACGGCGGTGATTTTGCCAAGTGGCGTCAAAACCATCCTCGGTTTGCGTTTCCTTACGACGTGGATCACGCGCTTCGCGACCCCGTCCTGAGTGTCATTGTTTTGATCGCGTTTGAGGATCATCCGCTCTCCTGTAGCAGTGTAGATAGTCTTGTCCGGATCGTTCTCGGTGAACCCGACGTAGAGGATGCCGACATGCACATGATCGGGATGCAGTTCAGCCCGCAACGATTCAGAAAAAGCGGTCAATGCCATTTTGGCCGCACAATAGGGCGCGATGCCGGGGATGCCTTTCAAGCCGGATAGACTCGAGATGAACACGACACTTCCCCGGCTGGCTTTCAAACTGCTTAAAGCCAGTTTGGTCATGTTGACAGCGCCAGAGAAATTGATGTCCATGATTTGATGAAACACATCCAACTCGGTGTCTGCAAACAAGCCACGCATACTCATGCCCGCATTGTTGACCAATACATCGATATGTTGATATTTTTTTATGACGGCTTCGATGATGCGTTGACCATCTGCGATATCAGTCACATCACCTTGAAAATAATCACACAAACCCCCGTCGGATCGAATCAAGGCAGCCGTTCTTTCGAGTTCTTCCTCTCGCCTGCCTGTGATGATAACCTGGGCGTTCATCGCCGCAAATCGTTTCGCAGTTTCACGACCAATGCCTTTGCTGCCACCAGTAATGATAACCACTTGATTGCTGAAATCCTTCATGATATCTCCTTAGCTCACGTAGCCATGGCTTCGATACCATGAAACAGCTTCTCGAAGCGCTATTTCCAAATCGCTCTCTTGATAGCCAAGGTCTCGTCGAGCCTTTTCTGATGAATAATAGTGTCCATCTCCGGAAATCTTCGCCATAGTTTTGGTCAGTTTCGGTTTCTTTTTCTGAAGTTTCGCCGTCCATTCCATCAAGGATGCGAATAGAATCGCGAGCCATGTAGGTATTTTGAGTTTAGGAGGTCTGATATTCGCGACTTTTGCGATCAAACGGAAGAAATCGCGGTAACACAAGTTCACGCCTCCGGTGATATAACATTCCCCGATTTCGCCCTTTTCTATCGCTTTGACGCATGCCTGAGCCACATCTTTCACGGCTGCGAAACACCGCCCTCCCGCTGCGTATCCCGGAACTTTCCCTTCCATCACGGATATGATCATTTCTCCCGGACCCGGTTTGGTATCATTCTCACCAATCATGAAGGTGGGATTCATAATGACGACAGGAAACGGAGTATCCCGCTTGGCCTCAGACAAAAGATAGTCTTGGGCTGCTTTTTTGGAATCCATGTAGTCGAGGCCGTATTTACCACCGTTATACGCACAGGTTTCATTCCCCGGATGATCGATCGATCCAAAACCGAAAGAATTGGCGGTGCCCACATGAATCATTTTTCTAATAGGTTTCTTTTTGATTTCACCCACGAGATTTTTGACGACTTCATAATTGATTTGCCACGACAATTGATTTTTGGATGGCCAAACATCGGTGATTGCGGCGGTATGAATCACATAGTCGCACGCATCGAGCGCTTTGGAAATGTCTTCACGCTCCAACAGGTTTCCTTCATATACCTCGTAGACAAGCCCTTTGAGGCTGTCTTGTGACGTGTGTGGCAAAATGAAAGCACGCACTTCATATCCCTTTGCCAAAAGCTCACGTACGATGTGGCTCCCTAGAAAACCGTTGGCTCCCGTCACTAATACTTTCATGCATTGTCCTTCTTTCCGCGGTTGTATTGCTTTGGGACGGATGGTGATCGATTCCGCTACATTGATTCATCGATACCGTTTTCTTTGTGGGTATTATTATATCATTTGTGGGTTCATGA
Organism: Candidatus Izemoplasmatales bacterium; assembly: GCA_041652855.1. Classification (GTDB taxonomy): domain Bacteria; phylum Bacillota_I; class Bacilli_A; order Izemoplasmatales; family Hujiaoplasmataceae; genus JAAYZB01. The sequence goes on along the minus strand of JBAZGL010000167.1, from coordinate 1,032 downwards.
GTCTATACGAGGCTGCCGAATTACCCCCCATCACGCATCAAAACATGATGATGGCGCAGCCGTAGCCTTCATATAGGGTTTCTATCGTACTGATCCGCATCCTGATTTGATATATGAGATGAAAAAAACGACCCTTTGTCCCGCGTTGGAACAACGAGTCGTTTGTCACAATCTGATCTGTGTGCCACTTATTATTAGACCGAAAAAGAGTTATCCATCACAAGCGAAACACTAAGGGTTATCGCCAGAAGCGGGGGCTTCCTCTTTTTCGATCACGACCACCAGTTTTCTTCTGAGTGGAATCCATAAGAGACTGATTGAGACGATGGCCAGCAAGGACAATGTAATGCGGATGCTATTGTTGATGAGAAATGGCATCAGAAAGACTCTCAGTGCCTGAACCGAGTTTTCTATCGTTTTTCCCCTTGCTTCTTCAACACTCAGGATATCCACAAGTTGAATATCTATTTCAGACCCGGATACGACGACTTCAAGGTAACCAATCGTATTTCCCGGTTTCACAGATCCACCCAGGACTCCGGATGTTACATATATGGTGTTGTCGATGACAGACATCCCATGCACATGCGTGTGACCGGCAAAGACGACATCGACGTCATACAGGTTCATGAGATACAAAAAGTAATCACTCTCACTCTTACTATGGATCGTAAACAATGACTCCGGATGAAGCGTGTTTGAAGTATCGAACACCCCAGTGACGGTGTCAATCGGCGGCATATGCGTAATCACGAAGATATGTTGACTCTCATTATTGATCAATACCGACTCCAACCAGTTGAACTGGGTCTCGCCAATGATCCCTGAAGAAGAGTCGAGAAAGATAAACAGCGCGTCCCGATACGAGAAATAATAATTGTTGGGTCCAAAATACTTGTTATAAACCGGACTCCCGCTGTTCCATGCATCATGATTGCCAATGGCTGTATATATTGGAAACTCGGAAAGCTCAAACGCGGCAGAAATCATCATGTACTCGGAAGGATAGCCGAGATTGGTCATATCTCCATT
>JBAZGL010000166.1:0-3184 GCA_041652855.1 Candidatus Izemoplasmatales bacterium | reverse complement strand
CGCAACAATCGGCGTTTCAATCCCCGAACCGCCATTGAAGCCCGCGGAGTCGATCGCAACAGGTGCCAAGACCAACCCAATGATGACGATCATCGGTCCGACCACAACCGGAGGCAGCAACTTCTTAATCCATCTGCTTCCGGCATAACGGATGATAGTGGCAACGATGACGTAGACAACACCGACCAGCATCAATCCGACATAGGCCGAACTGAATCCATTCACGCTACCTGCAACGGTGATTGCCGTGATATAAGCAAACGATGATCCGAGGTACACGGGAACCTTACCTTTGGTACAAATAATGTAAATTAGGGTTCCGATTCCACTTGCGACCAATGCGACACCTGCATCCAGCCCAGTTAGGATCGGAACGAGTACTGTCGCGCCAAACATGGCGAAGACGTGCTGCAAACTCAGTACAATCCATTTGAAAATCGATTTTGGTCTTTCTTTGATGCCAATCAACAATTGCTTTTCCATAATACCCTCCTATATGTGTGATTGATTTTTCGCTAAAATAAAGGAGCAAATAATTTTGCTCCTGAATGAATTATGAAATAATACCAAATGCAAATCCAAGAATGAATAAAGCCGCCAGAACATACATGACTGGATGGACTTCTTTATATCGTTTCATTGCCAACATCGTGACAGGATAGAATACAAACCCAACGGCGATACCTGTCGCGATTGAATAAGACAACACCATGAAGATGATGGTCATGAAAGCCGATACGAGCAATGCCTTATCATTCCAGTCGATTTGATTGAGTTGTCTGACCATCAATGCGCCCACGAGTACCAAAGCCATGGCTGTAACGGGACTGAATACAATGGGATCATCAAACGCATCGAAACCGACAACGACACCGTTCACGATACTGAGTAAAGGATAGATAAAAATCGAAAGGATGAATAGAATCGCAACCACCACTGCGCTCAAACCTGTACGCGCCCCTTGCTCAATACCGGTTGCGGATTCTATATAAGATGTGACGGTCGATGTACCAAGCACCGCACCACATACCGTTCCGACAGAATCGGCCAACAAAGCGCGACCCGATCCGACAAGTTCTCCCTTCTCGTCGATCAAACCCGCTTCTGAACCCACCGCCATCAATGTGCCTGCTGTATCGAAGAAATCGACAAACAACATCGCAAAAATGATACCTACAGCTTCTTTGTGTGAAAACAGATCACCAAACCCGGTGAATGCCGCGCCAAAGGTCTCGCGTGCGCCTGTCCACATTCCTTGTAGTCCTTGACTCGAAAACGCAGGCATCATTTCGACGCCGATCGTACCCAATACCGCACCGACAACCGCGGTGACGATGATTGAGATGATCAACGCAAATTTCACCTTCATCGCAAACAAGACAACAACCAAGACGATTCCGAATATTCCGAGGAGAACCGTGGGATGATGAAAATCACCTAGAGCCACAAGTGTCGCGCCATCACCGACGATGACACCGGCATTTTTCAAACCGATGAAGGTAATAAAAAAGCCGATACCTGCTCCGACGGCATACTTAAGCCCTCGAGGAATCGCGCTGATGACCAATTTTCTGAGACCAGTGACAGAAATGATGATAAAAAGCAATCCGGAAATCAAGACCGCGGTCAATGCACCCTGCCAAGGAACGTGATAACCCAAGCAAACCGTATAGGTGAAAAACGCGTTGATGCCCATGCCTGGCGCCAATGATACGGGATAATTGGCGTACAAACCCATGATGAGCGATGCAATCGCCGCAGCGATTGCAGTAGCGAAAAAGACTCCGCCAAACGGCATCCCGGTCTTTTCCAGCATTGCTGAGTTCACCGGCAAAATGTAGGCCATCGCCAGAAAAGTGGTCACACCGGCCAACACTTCAGTCCTGATGCTGGTCTTTCGTTCGTCCAGTTTGAAAAACGATCGTAAAAACTGCATAAAAAATCCTCCCCTTTTATGTATTGTCAGCACCACATACACAAAAAAGGGAGAATACTCTCTTTTATCGTGATCATACCATAGTCCCACTGTTTACGGCTGCGGGGTAGAGACAATCGAACCCTATTTTCGATCATATATGGTACTAACTAAAATCATCATACCAAAGGCGCATGGGAAATGCAATCCCCTGAAAACACTTTCATCCATTGTTTTTTTGCATTGCCAATTATCCACAAAAATATGAACAAACGTCCATTATTGAAAACATACTTCAAGCTTGATGGAAGCGACTCGAGAAATCGTTTCATGGATGGAACAAAACCTCGTTCCCAACTCCGCGCATTGAATGATTTGTTTCGTATCACTCGGATGCGTCACAGTCAATTTCAAATCCACGTGTTCAAGCGTCCGCACTTCTCCAACTTCTTTTTTTCGACCCGAGACCTCTACAGTCGCTTGTTCGAAATGGATTTTCTTTTTTTGGGCAATCGATAAAAATGTCGCATAAAAACATGATGCCAGCGCACCAAACAGCATGTGGTACGGGTCAACGCCACCTTCGGTCTCGCCCAAAAGCACCTTGCCTCTGGGCGCAATCATTTCTCCTTTGAAACCAAAATCCCAATGTGTAATGATTTTGTCTAGCGCCACGAATATCACCTCTTCTATCCATTATAATCGATTTTTTGTTTTTTCACCCCCAAATGCATCGAATGAAACTGTTTTTGATTTTCTCGTGAGACAGCGATAGGGTGTTTATTTGTAAGCGCTTAAGTGTTATAATCTTAATCGTGAAGTCATACTTTTTTTGTAATGACGCGAAATGCATTAGAGGAGGATTTATATGGCTAACCGCTTCAAGGGAAAAAGTTTCAAAACGTTGCTTGATTATGATCAAAAAGACATCATTGATCTTTTATCGCTGGCAAAGAAACTCAAAGCCGCGAAAAAGTCCGGAAACGAACCGAAACCGCTTCAAGGAAAAAACATTGTACTTCTATTCGAAAAAGACTCAACTAGAACACGTTGTGCCTTTGAAGTTGGGGCATATGATCTTGGAATGAACTGCACATATCTCGGACCCACTGGCTCGCAGATGGGCAACAAGGAAAGTATCAAGGATACCGCTCGGGTTTTAGGGCGTATGTATGACGGGATTGAGTACCGCGGATTCTCCCAAGACACCGTTGATATCTTGGCGGAATATTCCGGCGTTCCCGTATGGAACGGTCTGACCGACCAATA
>JBAZGL010000165.1:0-3189 GCA_041652855.1 Candidatus Izemoplasmatales bacterium | reverse complement strand
CGCCTGAAGTCCATCGATTATGACTATCAGTCGAGTTTATATCAAAACGCCAAACTGATCCAGGAGTCTTCCGATCATAAGCAAGTCAAAGCGATCGAGCATCAAATGGTCGGAAAGCGGACACATTTCGACGCCGAACGCGAGAAGGTCCTCAAGGAACAAGCTCAAGACCCCACGATCGCAGAAACCAAGCGGCGACTCCGAGATCTCGACCAGCACCTTGATGACGCCTTGGAAGATGCGGATAAGATCCGTCAGGATACCATCCTTGAGATGCGTGAGCATTATCTCGAAGCAAAACAACGCTATGAGGTGCTCAAACCCTATCTCGAACAAAAGGTCAACTTGCTCGATCCCACGTTCTACAACGGACTTGAAAGCCTGAATAAACGCTACCAATACCGCCTCAAGGTCGCGGAGATCGAACTCGATGAAGCGTCCAAAGCACTCGTCGATCAATATCTTGAAGTCTATTTCACTGAAGGCCCTCAAATTGATCGCGAACACTATCAAGGAGTGATCACGGAACTCATCTCCTTGAAGGAACAAGCTGAAGCTCGTTATGCGCAACGCATTCAGGCCCTTGAAACCGCATATCAAGCTGAACTCAGCGAATACGAGGCCAAAACTCAAGCGTATGAACAGGAACGGATCCAAGAGAAAGATGCCATCAAACGCATCATTGAGCTTCAGTTCTCGCAAATCAATCAGCTATTGGATCAAACCGATCGCAATTATCTCCTCGAACAAGCCAATCATCGCCAAAAACATGCGGACCAGATCGATCAGTTGACCCAAGAATACGAAGACGGTGCCAAAAATACCATCCGCTTCCGGAAAATGCTATCAGACGATTTCAAAAATGTCACTGCGGCCTATCAACCTTATATTCGTCTCTGTCGCAAAAATCCAGACATCAGAGAAACATTCCATCGCGTGAACGTCGCATCGCGGAAAAAACGTCGCAAAGAGACAAAAACCATTCTCAAGCGCGCACGCAAGCAACCTGTCATCCGCTGATATCACACCCCTATATACAAAACCCGCCCATGTCGATCCATGGGCGGGTTTTTAAGTCTGTTCGTTCGTCATATTACTTCATCAAAGGCAAAAGACTGATACCGATATCGGTTTGCGGCACATTGAAATTGTCAGCGATCGTCGCCGCCACATTGGCAAAAGTCTCCGAGATAGGCAGATCCCCCCCTTGAAGCAAAGGATTGTACAGGATGAGAGGTACGTATTCTCTTGTGTGGTCAGTACCGATATGCGTGGGGTCATTACCATGATCCGCCGTGACCATTAACAGATCATCGGGTCGCAAGTCTTCAAGCAACGTTTTCAGATCATCATCGAACTCTTCAAGCGCACGCCGATAGCCATCGACGTCACGACGATGGCCGTAGAGCGCATCGAAGTCCACGAGATTCACAAACACGAGTCCCCTGAAATCGGTCGACATCAATGCTCTAGTCTGCATCATGCCATCATGGTTGGAGCGAATGCCGAAGTGTTGGGTGATTCCCGATCCGTTGAAGATATCCCGGATTTTGCCCACAGAGATCACTTCGTATTCTGCTTTCTGCAAGTGGTTCAACACGGTGTCCTTGGGCGGACTCAGGGCATAATCATGACGATGTGTCGTCCGTTTGAATCCATCAATGGGATTGCCCACATAAGGCCGTGCGATCACGCGCCCCACTTTCCATTCATCGCGCAAGGTCAACGAACGAACCGTTTCGCAGACGTGATACAATTCTTCGAGGGGGATAATTTCTTCATGCGCTGCGATTTGCAAAACCGAATCGGCACTCGTATACACGATCAAATCTCCCGTTTCCATTTGATGTGCACCAAGTTCATCAATGATTTCCGTTCCGGAAGCGGCTTTATTGCCAACGATGTTACGTCCGCTCACTTGCGTGATCTGTGCTAACAATTCCGGAGGAAAGCCCGTATCGGTAAAGGTTTGAAACGGAGTCATGGTCTTGATTCCCATAATCTCCCAGTGACCCGTCATCGTATCTTTTCCCTGCGACACTTCAGCCATTTTTCCGACATATGCGCGCGGCTTATCCACACGGGGCACGCCACAGATCTCTGTCAGGTTCCCGATGCCTAAAGCCCCCATGATCGGGAGTTTGATACCTCCCGCCACGCGAGAGAGATTGCCGAGGGTATTGCTTCCTTCGTCCTGATACACAGCCGCATCCGGAAGTGCTCCGATACCAACCGAGTCGATGACGATGAGAAAGATGCGTTGATATTTCATTGGTTTTCTCCTTTGAAATTCGCCCGGGGATGAGCGGATTGATATGCGTCCTGAAGATGACGCTTGCTGATGTGGGTATATAGTTCGGTGGTCAAGATATCTTCATGACCGAGCAAGTCCTGTACCACACGAAGATCTGCGCCATTCTCGATCAGATGAGTCGCAAACGAGTGCCTGAGGGTGTGCGGAGAAATGGGCTTGTCGATCTTGGCTTTTTCTGCGAGTGATTGAATGATCTTGTAGAATCCGACCCGACTGATCCTGCTGCCGAGCCGATTGACGAATACGGCTTCCCGATCCTTCGGTTTGATCTTCATTCTGAAAGTACCCAGATAATTTCTCAAGGCGACCACCGCCTCTTCGCTCAAGGGTACGATGCGTTCCTTGCTGCCTTTTCCCGTGATGTTGACGAGCCCTTGTCCGAGATGCAAGTCGGCGATATTCAACCCCACGAGTTCGGATACGCGGAGCCCGGATCCATACGCGAGTTCAAGCATCGCGATATTCCGATAATCCAGATCCTTTTCTTTACCTTCTGCAGCGGCGAACAGTCGCGCGATTTCATCTTGATTCAATACCATTGGCAATGTCTTTGCAGTCTTGGGTTTCGCGATATCGACCATGATGTTTTCTTTGATTTCTCGCTCACGCAAGAGATAGTTGTGGAACGAGCGAATCGATGATATTTTCCTTGTGATGCTTGATGAGGAAAGTTGTTTGCGTCTCAAGCGCGTCAGATAATTTTGCAGATGCATGATACGCACCTGTTCCATGGTGCGTATTTCGGGGATTTTTTCGATGTATTCGAGATATTCTGAGATGTCTCGCGCATACGACATCATCGTATTTTCGCTTAATCCCCGTTCAGTCTTGAGATAATAGAGATACTCTTTCAACAGGATTTTCACTGAAGTACC
>JBAZGL010000164.1:0-3189 GCA_041652855.1 Candidatus Izemoplasmatales bacterium | reverse complement strand
CCCCGTGAAGTGCTCATCGGTTATGAGCGACTTGAGGAGATTTTGAATCACCTAAGCCACACGAAGGACTGAAATATGACTTTACCACTTGAAGATATACAGATGCAAGAAGCGAACGATCAACGTTTCATGCGACGATCCCGGATCCGCGCGTGTGTGTTTTTCGTTATGCTTGGGGCAATCTTATGGATGTGGTTCGCTTTTCGGGGGCAGCCCCTCTTCATGTTTAACTTGTTTGCATATGACCCCGACCTCACGCTTCGAGGACGGATTTTCCGATATATTGTGGTCTTTCTTTTGTGCGCTTCACTCCTATATCTCTTGTGGTTTTCTCTCTATTCGGTCGGGAGTGGCATATGGAAAAAACCACCGAAGGGACCGGCCATGGACCGGTTCAAAAAATACTACAACGCCTTTGACATTCTTTCGGTCATTCCTTTGTTTCTGGTTTGCTTCATCGCCATCAACGGATGGGTTCTGGGATTCGCTTACGTCGATGGCACATCGATGGAGCCGACGTATTCCGAAAATGATTTTACGATCATCAACCATGGGTTTCCGAGTTATGAGGCAGGAGATGTGGTCATCGTCAATCATGGTGAGAAGTTGATCAAACGTTTGATTGGGTTACCCGGAGACCACTTGGTCGTGGCGTTTGATGGCGTATATATCAATGATGAACTGATCGAGTCTACGGTCCGCATGGGGTATATTCCCTATGATGGCGTCATTCCCGACGGCTTCTATTTCGTGATGGGAGACAATCGGGCATTTTCGAACGACTCCCGTTATTTCGGACTGGTGTCCGAAAGCATGATGATGGGCGAGGTCATCTATCCCCAGCGTTGATTGATTCTGATTTAAGGAGGACGCGACATGGCGACAATTCAATGGTTTCCCGGCCACATGGCCAAAGCGCGGCGCGAAGTGGAAACAATCCTGCCGCTGATTGATATTGTCTATGAACTTCGCGATGCGCGGATTCCTTTTGCCTCGAGCAATCCGCTGATCGAAGAAATCACTACGGGGAAACCCCGATTAGTGGTCTTGAACAAAGCGGACCTCGCGGATGAACGCTTGACACAAAGGGCGATCGAGCAGTTGCGTCAAAAAGGCATCACTGCGATCTCCGTCAACTCACTTACGGGCAATCCTTTGGCTCAGGTCATGACTCAGACACGGATACTGCTTCAAAGCCTTGTCGAAAAAGAAACCCGGAGGGGTATGAAACCGAGACCTTTTCGTGGATTGGTCCTCGGAATTCCCAATGTCGGCAAATCTCAGTTCATAAACCGGCTTGCGAAGAAAGTCAAGGCTAAAACCGGAGATCGACCGGGGATCACGAAAACGCAGACCTATCTGAGAGCCGGGAAGGATTTGGAACTCATTGACAATCCGGGCATTCTTTGGCCAAGATTTGATGACCTTCAGGTCGGCAAGTTGTTGGCGTTGGTCGGTTCCATCAAGGATGAAGTCTATCCCAAGGATGTCGTCGTAGGATTCGGTATCGCGTTCTTACTAGAGCACTATCCCGATAGACTCCAAGCCAGATATCGTTTGAAACAAGCGGATCTGACAGATCATGAGACCATAATCAATGCGATTGCTCGCAACCGGGGCTGTATCTTGCGTCAAGGCGTGATTGACCACGACCGGGTGATGGGACTGATTTTGCACGACTTCCGCAACCAAATGTTTGGCAATATCTCCTATGAAGGTCATGATATCCATGGATCGATTTGAACGCAAACTTTGGGATGAAGGGTATCAAAGGGTGTGCGGGTTGGATGAAGAGGGAAGAGGTCCTTTAGCCGGAGCTGTGTTTGCGGCAGCCGTGATTTTGAAGCCTTACGATATCATCGAAGGCGTCAAAGATTCCAAACAACTGACCCATCAAATGCGTTTAAGATTGGCGGAAACGATCAAGAAACGCGCGCTCGCATATGCCGTGGCACAGGTGGACGCTGAGGAAATCGATCGAATCAACATTTTGGAAGCGTCGCGTTTGGCGATGCTCAAAGCCATCCAAGCGCTTAAAGAAAAGCCGGATTTCATATTGACTGACGCGATGAAACTACCCACATGTTCAGTCGAAGTCCTCGATATCATCAAAGGTGATCAATTATCATGTTCAATCGCTTCCGCGAGTATCCTTGCCAAGACGAGCAGGGACCATTATATGGAAGAAATGGCGAAAACATATCCGGGGTATGGGTTTGAACGCCATAAAGGATACCCGACACAGGTGCATGTGCAACAGATCAAGTCCTTGGGTGTGTGTCCGATTCACCGAACTTCATTCAAACCGATCAAGGATCTTTTGAACACGCAATTACACCTCGAATGGGAGGATCATGATGATTAGACTGGCAGTTTTCGATCTGGACGGCACGCTACTCGAGACTTTATCCGATATCGCCGCAGCGACCAATTGGACTCTGAATGCCTATGAGCGATACCCGCTTTCACGAGAACGCATCCGCAAATCTCTGGGGCTGGGTGTCGACCATCTCGTAAAGCGCGTGATGCATGAACGAGACATTCCCGCAGAGCAGTTTATTGAATTCAAACGTGTGTATCTTGAGCGCTATCGCCAACATATGATGGTGCTGACCCGACCGTATGCAGGGGTTGAGCACTTGCTTCAAGAGTTGTTTCAGGCGGGAATAAGGCTCGGTGTATTGTCAAACAAACCGGAAGCGGATGTCACACCGATCATCAATCATTATTTCCCGGATATCGATTTTCGGTTCGTCTTGGGAAAATCACCCGATTTTCCGGGTAAACCCGATCCGACATATCTCAATCATGTGATAGGGCTGTGCGGTGTAAAGGCCCAAGAGACAGTTTATATCGGTGACACATGGGTTGATATAGAAACGGCAAAGAACGCCTCAGTGATGTCCATTGGTGTGACGTGGGGCTTCGGCAAGAAAAGGGAATTGGATCACTATCATGCGGATCATATCGTCTCGAAATCCATCGAGATCAAAGAGATTATTCTAGGAGAAAAAGGATGATTATTCGTTATTCGGAAATGCTGAAAGAGGATTTGCGTGGAAAACTCATCATTTTTCCGACTGATACAGTCTATGGTGTCGGGTGTTTGTATGATGATCTGGTCGCTATTGAACGGATTTTTTGGTTGAAGGAACGCGATTTTTCGAAACCGCTGGCGGTATTGGCGGG
>JBAZGL010000163.1:0-3196 GCA_041652855.1 Candidatus Izemoplasmatales bacterium | reverse complement strand
AAAGGTCAATGGATCCGTGCGCATCGTTTCGATAAAAATGCGTACGCCGCCGTACCAAATCAAATAAAACGATAACAAGTCTCCTACGCGTACTTTCCTTATACGTCTCAGAACGAGCATGATCGAAAAACCTACGAGATTGAGAGAGGATTCATAGAAGAAAGTCGGATGGTAAAAGCCTGTCACCGGCTCCACCGCCAGTGAATGGAATCCACGCGGAATGTACATATTGTTCACGATGAACTCGGGCAAGTGCAGTGTGTAACGCAGAAAACGATATTGTTCCTCAAGTGAGAGAACAGCGGTCCCGTCATTCATGCCCCCGACCACATATCCGTGCGCTTCCTGGTTGAAAAAGTTCCCCCATCTTCCAAATGCCTGAGCGAGAATGAAGCCAATGGCGACGATATCCAGAATGGCATAAAGATCAATCTTGCGTTTCCGAACATAAAAGAACGCACAAATCAGCGCTGTCACAAACGCGCCGTGAATGGCCAGTCCGGACAAGCCAAATGTGCTGAAATCCAAGCGTCCCGATTGAAACCCGATCATTCTGAGAAGTGATGGGAAAAAGCCGCCGCCGGTGAATTCAGACCACTCAAATATCACATACCACAAGCGTGCCCCCAAGATGGCCACAGGTACAATCCACAAAAAACCGTCGATGAAATCATCGGATTTCATGCCGTGGCGTTTAGTTTCTCGTACAGCCATGATCAAAGCGACCACGATTCCCATCATGATGAAGAAGGAGTAAAAGACAACGCTTCGCCCGAAAATGGTGATCACTCGGTTGTCCAAAGTATAAATCGCTTTGATCGTTGTTGTCCGGTCGATTTCAGAAAAATGCTCCGGAAATACACTCCAACGGGTAAAATAACTATTGTCCTTGTTATCGGGTTCTTCAGGAGGTGTGATCTCACAGACTTCGGATTGGATACAATCGATCGTTTTCAGGACAGTTCCGTCATAGTCGACAAAAATGACTTGAAACTGATCTTCGGGAAATGTATCTTCTGAAGCACACCCGGTGAGCAAGGTCAAGCTTGCGATGAGCAAGAATGCAAAAACTGCTTTCAAAATACCTGATTTCATCTGTCTTCCTCGCTTATATTCTGGTTTTTCTTGATTTTCCCGTTAAGCGCATGGCTGAAGTCTTGCGCGGAATGATACCCGAGACTCCGGGATTTGTAATCATACGCCGCCGCTTCGACCAACGTGGCCGTATTTCTTGCTTCGGTGATTGGCAGGCGGACCGATTCGATTTCCGTGTCAAAAATCATGCGCTTATCGTGCTTGATACCGATGCGTTCTATATGTTCATACTCTTCTTTTGTCTCAAGTTCGACGAACAAAGAGATTTTCTTTGTCTCTCGGTAGGCCTTGGCTCCAAAGAGATAAATGACATTGACAATCCCGATGCCACGAATCTCCATATATTTCTTAAGCAACTCCGGCGCTTCGCCGATTACCACACCTTTTTCCTTCTGATAGACTTCCACCAAGTCGTCCGCGACCAGCATATATCCGCGTCGAATCAACTCCAAGGCCACTTCACTTTTTCCAAGCCCGCTTTCACCTGTGATCAATACGCCGACACCATTGATATCGAGCAATACACCATGAAGCGCTTGACGTTCGGCAAGATTGGCTTGCAAAAACGAAAACATTTCGCTGAAAAGGGATGTCGTCGCATACGCGCTTTTCAGCACGGGGATGTTCATTTCATCACCAAAACGCAAGAAGACATCCGGAATAATCACGTTCTTCGAAAAAACAAAGGCCGGAGGATTTTTCTCAAACAACATTTTGACGCGCATTTCTTGGTCTTCAGGATTCAACCAATGAAAAAAAGTGACTTCTTTGGACCCGATGATTTGAATGCGGTCATGTTCATAAAAATCGAACATTCCCGCCAGCTCCAATCCCGGTTTAGATAGGCTCGGATTAGCGACAATCCTGTTAATTCCGTGTTTCCCGGCAAGAATCGCCAGGTTCATTCCCTCAATCACTTGCTTGATCGTAATGGTGACCCCCATAGGACGTACTCCCTTCAATCATCAAGATTTCTTCGATGTAATCATGCTTAGTTTTTGAATGATTTGATGATATACAATCTTGATGACCATCCTTATAAACTGAAAGATCAGTACAAAGGCCATCGGATACAGATAGTTGTTGAAAGAGAATAAGTCTCCCAAAACCAGCAAGTCGACCAAGTAGAAAAAGATCACATTCATCAAAAAGAAGATCAGACCTGATGAATAGATGACGAGTCGCAAGAGGTGTCGAATCATCCATCCTTTATACGCCTCTTCATACAACGTGAACATGAGTGCAATCAGGAGATACAAATAATCGTTTTTCACTTCAGCAAAGCTCAGAAGGAAAATGACCGAATAGATCAAAATGAAATTCACGAGAAAACTCACGACCGCATGAATCAGCCCATTCGAAGAATATTTTTGAGCAAGGTCGATGCGAACAATATTCGTGGATGGCTTCGGTTGCGATTTGTCGTGGGCTTTTCGTTCTTCTTTTTGTTGTTCCTTGACGATTTCGATCAGTTTTTCCAGTTCTTCGATTTCTTTGCGAATATCGTCATCTTTCGGTTTTTTATCTTTCATATTCCACACCATATTTCCTATAAATCACTATTATCATACCATATATCGCGAAGAATAATCGACTAAATTACTTCTGTGATCGATCTTCGCTCTCAAAGTTGAATAGACGTCGCAAATATTGACCAGTATAACTTTGGGTTTGTTTCGCGATTGCTTCGGGCGTTCCGGTGGCGACGACTTCGCCTCCGCGATCTCCGCCTTCCGGACCGAGATCCAAAACATAATCGGCCACCTTGATGACATCGAGATTATGTTCGATGACAATCACGGTGGCGCCCTTGTCCACGATGTTTTGCAATACTTCCAGCAAATTGACGATATCATGGCTATGAAGTCCGGTGGTCGGCTCATCCAAGATATAGATGGATCGGTCTGTGATGCGCTTGTAGAGCTCGCTCGCCAACTTGACGCGTTGCGCTTCTCCCCCCGATAGCGTCGTCGATGACTGGCCGAGACGAATATATCCCAACCCCACGTCATTGATGGCTTTCAGACGATTATAAATCTTGGGAATGTTTTCGAAGAAACGAACTGCTTCCTCGACGGTCATCCGCAATACATCGGAAATC
>JBAZGL010000162.1:0-3197 GCA_041652855.1 Candidatus Izemoplasmatales bacterium | reverse complement strand
CTTACGCGGAGATGATACTTCGAGATATCGATAAGAAAACGGTCACTTTCGTGCCCAACTTCGATGACGAGGAATATGAACCGGTCGTACTTCCCGCCAAGTTTCCCAATCTCATCGTCAATGGCGCGATGGGAATGGCCACAGGGTATGCCACCAACATCCCGCCACATAATATGAGCGAGGTTTTGACAGCGGTCGTCTATCGAATTGAGCATCCCAATGCGACGATTTCTGAACTGATGACCATCATCAAGGGACCGGATTTTCCGACAGGTGCAATCGTCGAAGGCATCGATGAGATTCAAAAAGCTTTTTCCACCGGCCGAGGCAGGATCATTATTCGTAGCAAGGTCGAGGTCAAAGACACCGCATTGATCGTGACTGAGATTCCTTATGAAGTCAACAAAGCTGATTTGGTCAGAAAAATCGATGAAATCCGTTTGAAAAAACGGATTGACGGCATCATTGAAGTCAGAGACGAATCGGATCGAGAAGGACTTCGCATTGCCATCGAGATCAAAAAGGAGATTCCTTCGGAAATCATTCTGGCATATTTGTATAAGAATACGGATTTGAGTGTCGCATTCAGTTACAATATGGTTGCGATCGACAGCAAATCACCGCGATTGATGTCGCTCATGGATATTATCGACAGCTACATCCAGCATCAGAAAGAAGTCATTCGCAATCGTTCAAACTTTGAGCTCTTTCGCGCAGAGAAACGCAAGCACATCGTGGAAGGTTTTTTGAAGATGGTAGATATACTCGATGAGGTCATCGTAACGATTCGCGCGTCATTAGGAAAGAAAGACGCGATCACACGTTTGGTTGATCAATATGCGTTCAGTGAAGTCCAAGCGGATGCCATCGTGTCATTGCAGCTCTATCGTTTGTCCACGACAGACGTGAAAGAAATGCAACAGGAATCTCTCAATCTCGATCGTCAAATTCGCTCGTTGAATCGGATTCTCCAAAACGAAAAGGAACTTGAAGGCGTCATCAAACAAGAGTTGCTTGACATCTTGAATCAATATCCCACACCACGCAGAACGGTCATTACCGATGAGATCGCCCATGTGGAAATCGATGAACAAGCATTGATAGAACACGAAAACGTCATCTTGGTTCTCAGTCGTGACGGTTACATCAAACGCACTTCTTTGAAATCATATCAAGCTTCCAATGGTGTGCCTGGAATGAAAGCCAACGATTATGTGCTCCATCAAGAAGAGGTCAATACCCGTGATACTATCCTTGTATTCACCAATTATGGCAATTATGTCAACATCCCTGTTTTCAAAATTACCGATAGCAAATGGCGCGACACAGGTGAATATATCGGCCAATATGCCCCTCTGAAAGAGCATGAAGAAGTCATCGATTTCATCGTCATCAACGATTTTGATACTGACCAGACGATCCTGCTTGCGACAGAGGATGGGCAGATCAAACAAGTCGCACTCCGCGAATTCCAGCAAGTGAGGCTGAACAAGACGTACTCAGCCATTCCCGCATCGCGTGTGAATCCTTTGGTGAGCGTTGACTTGAAGGAAGCGTATGACACATCCATCGTGCTCGCCACCGAAAATGGTTACGTTCTGAAATACTTCGAAAATGAAGTGCCGGTGCAAAGTCTTTCCGCCAAGGGCGTGAAGGGGATCAACCTTCGAGACGATGCGCTCATCGGAGCGAAATACGCCTCGAACATTCAAAAACACGAACTGCTCCTATTGACCAACCGCGGTGCGATCAAACGGGAATACGTGAGTAATATCGAGTGTTCAAGACGGCCAGCAAAGGGGAAACTCTATCTCAAGAATGTCAAGACCAATCCCTACCAATTCTGCGGAATGATTTCGGAACACATGACCCGGTTCAAGGATTATCTTACGATCCGCATCATGATCCGAGACGGGGAGATGTTGATCAAGGGAAAGGACTTGAAATCGGATCGATACGAGCATGGTATTCCGTATTTGGAAAAAGACCATGTACCGATGAAACTCGGCATCGATATGACGAATCCGGAAGAAGTGAACCGAATTCGGAGTAGAATCGCTGACGCAAATGCCACTTTCGTCGAAGAGCCTGAGGAAGACACCGCCGAAGACATGATGAATGAACTTGAAAAGATCATTCAAACCAACATACCAGATTCAACGGATGATGTTGAGGATGACGAAGTTGTCATCCAACAAACACTCTTCTGATAAATCATCATCAAGGAGATATCTATGAAAAAAACTTTTGTCATCCTATTAGGATTCATCGCTCTCATCACTCTCGGGGCATGCAACCAACAAACGACCGTCATGACCACCACTTTGCCGCCTGCAGACATTGAAAATGTCTATGATATCGCTAATGTCACAGAACTTTTGGCGATTGAGCCTCATCGTTCATACCGACTCGTCGCGGATATCGACCTTTCAGGTGTCGAGTGGGTACCCATTGGTACATATACTGATGCGTACCGCGGAATTTTCGACGGAAATGGTCATTCGATTTCCAACATGACGATCACCCAGCGCAACGACCATCTCAACGGTCTATTTGCCCATGTCTCGGGTGTCGTCAAAAATCTCGACATCCTGGATTATGCGATCACTTACGCCACCACATTTTTGACATATGCCGGTGGTGTGTGCGGATATCTCAGTGGCAATATCGAAAATGTCCATGTGACAGGGGCGATCGATATCACGAACACGGCATCCAATTCCTTTGTCGGCTTGTTGGTCGGTATGTCCGCTGCGAAGGTCACGCAATCGATGACAGCTCCTGAATTCGTCGCTAATCGGATCGAGGCGACCAGTGCGTCAGGGACTTTGAATGTGGACGGAGACAATTTCACTTATGTCGGCGGGCTTGTCGGAAAAGTGAATAACACGATTATCAGCAAGAACGCGGTCGATGTGGCAATTACAGGTTTCTCCCGGACTTATCGCATTTATGCCGGAGGTTTGATCGGTTATCATTACGGGGGGATTCTAGCCGGTTTCGAAGCATCGGTCGATGATGTGACGATTCCCGTTTCGAAAAATCTCGTTCGGGCCGACATTAATCTCACAGCTTCGGGAATCAAGGGCTCCATCGGTGGGTTCATGGGTTATAGTCATTACGGATTGATTGAAGACAATATCATCAAGGCTGATTTGAATCTGGCGGGAATCACGCTTCATGCGAGCATGTTGATT
>JBAZGL010000161.1:0-3226 GCA_041652855.1 Candidatus Izemoplasmatales bacterium | reverse complement strand
AGAAAGCGTATTGGTGGAGGAGCGCGAGCGTTTCGTGAACAAATGCGCCGAGAAAAATCATGCGCCGGCTTTGAGCAACCAAATCTATGACTATATTGTCAAATTTGCGAATTATGGGTTTAACAAGAGCCATTCTGTCGCTTACGCGCTGGTGGCGTATTGGATGAGTTATCTCAAGGCGAATTATCCTAATTATTTCATGACAGTGCTCATGGACTTTGCGATTGGATCCCAAGTGGCGACAGCCAATTATATGCAAGAATGTCGGAAAATGGGCATTCATATCTTGCCTCCGCGCATCAATCATTCCCATAAAACCTACAAGGTGGAAGGGCGGCATCTGCGTTATCCCTTTTTGGGAATCAGAAATATCGGCCAACAAGTCGCGGAAAAGCTGGAAGTCATGAAGGCAGAAGGGCCGTTTCTCGATTTCATAGATTTCATGCGCCGTGGAAGAGAACTGAATACCAACGTGATTGAATCTCTGATCATGGTCGGTGCTTTCGATGATTTCTCGGATTCCAAACGAACCTTGATGGAAAACCATCGTCAAATCGCACAGTCGTTGAATTTGGAAGCGGATCTGACGAAAATCGGGTTTGTGTATCGCAAATATCCCGAATATGATGTGGCTGACCTGATCGAGAAAGAAAGAGAGTTGTTGGGGTTCAACCTAAGTTATCATCCTTTGACAATTTTGGAGAAGAAACTGCAATCAGACCACTTGTCCACGTTGACCGATGTGATGACAGAAGAAAAAAAGACGATCACCTTTGTCGCTTACGTCCGGAAGATCAAGAGAATCACCACTAAAAATCAAGAAGCTATGGCGTTTTTGGAACTTGAGGACCATTTTTCTCAAGTGGACGCCGTGGTTTTCCCCAAAACATACCAAAGGTATCAAGACTTGATAGAAGAACAGCAAATCTACAAAATCATAGGCAGCACGGAAGAGCGTCAAAACCGTATGCAAGTGATCGTTGAGAAAATCGAAAGATATGGAGTGTGATCAATCATGAAAGTCGGAGTATTGACTTCCGGTGGCGACGCCCCGGGAATGAACGCCGCTATCCGTGCGGTGGTACGCACAGCCATCAGCTACAACATGGAAGCTTATGGCATCATGGATGGATATAAAGGGCTCGTGGAAGGCAACATCAAAAAAATGGAACGCAATGACGTCGGTCAAATCATCAATCGAGGCGGGACAATCCTGGGGTCTTCAAGATTGGAAAGTTTCCTCAAAAAAAACATCCGCCAAAAAGGGGTCGACCATTTGCTTGCTTTGGGGATTGAAGCCTTGGTTGTGATTGGTGGAGATGGAACCTACCGTGGGGCGATGGATCTTTCAGACATGGGCATCAGATGTATCGCGATTCCGGGAACCATCGACAATGACATCGCTTCGACCGAATATACGATCGGGTTTTTTACCGCTTTGGATACAGCAATCGATGCCATTGACAAATTGCGGGACACGTCATTTTCGCATCAACGCTGCACTGTAGTGGAAGTGATGGGACGCAATTGCGGTGACTTGGCAATATTTGCCGGTATCGCCTGTGGTGCGGAAATCGTCATTACCCGCGATACGGGATTCAATCGCGATGATGTGCTTCAACAAGTGCAGCTTGCCAAGGAAAAGGGCAAGCGTCATTTAGTCATCGTCGTTGCGGAGAATATCACTGATGTGACCCAACTGGCTCAAGATATCGATGATCATTCGGTGTATGAGGCGCGTGCGAGCGTATTGGGATATATCCAGCGAGGTGGCACACCTTCCGCTTATGACCGCATCCTCGCGAGCAAGATGGGCGCGTATGCCGTCGATCTCATCCGCCAGGGGCTTGGAGGGCTCGCAGTATATTCCCACAGTCTTGAAGTGGGTCATTGCGATATCAAATCAGCCTTGAAACAACAACTTCGATCGAGCGATCTCTACAACTATTTGTCAAAATTGAATTGATATAGATAAAACGCCGGTTAGCGCGCATCCGCTTCCGGCGTTTTTTCTATGATGAACTCTTCGCGTTTGTCGGGCAGATATACCATGATGAAGTAGGCGTGTGTGAGGGTGGTCACGTGCGCGTATTTAATAAGGGTATCTAGCGGGTATGTGGCACGGGTTTTCGCAAAGCGTCCGAGAACCGCCTTTCGGCAGGAAGGTTCATCCCACCAAATGAAGGGCTTGATGGAATGATGCCGCAGATATTCTTGTTTCATCGTATCGATGATTTGGACTTGAAGGGGCGGATCATATGTGCGTGTGAATTCAAGTATGCGGACAAAGAGGTCGAATAATTGATAGCGATGAGTCTGATAGCCCTTGATTTTATAGAATGAGCCGATCTCACGGAAAAACTGAAACATCGATGAGACATGAGAAGCGATGATTCTCATGGTCAAAGGCATGAACCCTTTATTATGGTAGAGATCCAACATGGCGGCGACATCTTTGATGTGATCCAAATCACTAGGAGATAGTGAGGGTGTTTCAATGACCTCATACGGGGGTTCTTCTTGAAACACTTCACGGTTGATAGCTGCGTCGCGGCGCATTTGGGTGCCGCGCAGATACTTCAGGAATCCTAACTGCAATTCTTCAGGGAACAGGTGGTATGTGTGGTTGAAAGTGTCTTCGAATCGCTGGATGTTTTCTTTGGGAAGACCGGCAATCAAATCCAGATGGAGTTTGACGGGCACTTCTTTTTGAAGTCGGCGGATGCAGTGGAACAAGTGGGGCGTGTCTTGTTTTCGCGAGATGAGTCTGTTGGTTTCATCGTGGGTAGATTGGATGCCGATCTCAAAGCGGAAAAGATCCGGAGGACACAGGATTTTGAGATGATCGATGAGGGTGTCAGTCAGGCGATCACCGGTGATCTCAAATTGGAAAACGCAACCTTCTTGATGGTTGAGCCGGATAAAATCGATGAGATCGAGGAAACGCTTCTCATCGAGATTGAACGTGCGGTCGAGAAATTTGAAGATGCGTCCTCCGTGGTCCATCAAATGGAGAAGATTGCTTTTGACGGACTCAAGGGACCATGTTCGGACCTTGGGCTCCAAAGCGGCCAGACAATAACTGCATGTGTAAGGACACCCTCTCGAAGCTTCGACATACTGGATGCGATGGACCAGATGTTCAAGGTATTGGGAATCGTGATAAGGACTTTTGATGGTGTCGAGCCGGGCGATGGGTTGAATGCGATGAACGATGATATTTTGC
>JBAZGL010000160.1:0-3251 GCA_041652855.1 Candidatus Izemoplasmatales bacterium | reverse complement strand
TGAATCAGCCAGGACGAGGCATAGTTCCAGATTTCTCCGATGATGAGCAGTTCCGGATGCTTGGCTTTCAGGTTTTGGTAGAAATAGCGCCAGAAGCGATGAGACACTTCGTCCGCGACATCGAGGCGATACCCATCGATGCCGAGTTCCTCGACCCAGTAAAGCGATTGCGTTGTCAAGTATTCGATGACTTCTTGATGGGCGGTATTGAACTTCGGCATCGTCGGAACCTGATTGGCGAAGTGGTCATAATTTCCTTTTGCCACGGACACGGGGAAATCTGCGAGTTTGAACCAATGGCGATAGGGAGAATCCGCTTGGTTTTTGAGGACGTCCTGGAAAAAGGGATGTGCGCTCGAGCAATGGTTGAAGACACCGTCGAGCAGGATTTTGATCCCTCTCGCATGTACCTCGTCGACGAGGTCTTTCAACGCGTCTTTGCCCCCGTATATTTCCTCGATCCGACTGTAATCTGAGACATCGTACTTGTGGTAGGATGGCGAGAGAAACACAGGCGACAAATAGATGATTTCGACACCCATGTCGACGAGATAATCGATCTTGGCGATGATACCCTGAAAGTCCCCCCCGTAATACGTATGACGATCGGGAAGCGCCGACCAGGATTTCGTGTGGGGCGGGTTGTTTCGGGAGTCTTGGTCATAGAACCGGTCCACGAGGATTTGATAGATCACAGCGCCTTCTGCCCATTCGGGCAACGAAATGACATCATCATCGTTGATTTGCGGATAATAGAAGTAATTGGATGGCTGTACGTCTTCTAGGATGCCGTCGGCAGTGAAAAAGATAGGTTCCTGCTTGGATCGATGGAGGGAGAAATAGTATTTGAAATGCTTTTCAGGTACTTGGATTGCGACTTCATAAAGGATGGAATCGCCATCATCCAAGAGGATGTCCATATCTTTTTCTATCGGTGGATTGTGGTGGTCATAAAGGTTTTTATAGTGGATGGCGACCCGTGAAAAATCACCCTTGTGCGCCCGCAATCGGATATGAAGCGTATCCGATGCGACCGCATAGGCGTCAAGGCCATAGGGTTGATGCATGATCATAAAAGTGTCCATCATATCACCATCCTCATAGTTTGACGGACCCTTCGGTCATACCGCCAATAAAATACTTCTGCAATGAATAGAACAAGACGATCATCGGTAACGAACCGAGCAAAGCTGCGGCGCAGTACATACTCCAATTGGTGCCGTATTGTCCTGTGATCATCGATTGGAGACCCACAGCCAACGGCATCGTGTCGAGACCTTGGGTCATCACGGTCGACGCGATGACGTATTCGTTATATGCGATGACGAAGCTTTGAATCGCAACGACGGCGAGCATCGGTTTTGCCAAAGGCAGGATCACATGGATCAGGGTTTGCAGTCGCGATGCCCCGTCAACCATCGCTGCTTCATCAATCTCGAAAGGAATGGTGTCGAAATACCCTTTGGCAAGGAGCACGAGCCCCGCAGATGCCAACGTCGTATTGACGATGATCAGACCCTTGATGTCATTGAGGATTCCAAGTGTTACAAAGATGCGGAAAATCGAGACCATCGACAAGGTCAAAGGGAAGACTTGTACGAGCAATATAAAGCGGAACAACTTCTGCTTGCCGTGAAAACGCAGGCGAGAGAACGCATAGACGGTGATGCTCACGAAAACGACGGAGATGATCATCGTCACGAGTCCGATCCACAAGGAGTTCTTGATCCAGTCGAGGAAAGCCGTTTCGCGGAACAAGCGTTGAAAATTGGCCAAAGTGAATTCTTTGGGAATCGTCGCACTCGTGCCGACGATGTTCTTGCCGAAAGCGATCATGACGATGTAGGCAAACGGCGTGATGGTGACGATGGCAAGAAAGATCAGAAAAGCGTGCACACACATTTTTTTAACTAAAGGATGTGACTTTTTCATCCGTTATCCGCCACCTTTCTCGTGATTCGCATCGATAGAAGGGCAAAAATGGCGATGAACACGAAAATTAAGACAGAGTAGGCCGCGGCCACTGCATATCGGTTCGTGTTGAAGGCGGTGTTGAACACATAAGTGATTAACAAATCCGTGGCCCCGGGATCGCCGATTTTATCGGCTGCCGGACCGCCCCCGGTCAGAATATAGACGCCGAACTGGTTGAACTGCATAATGAAGGACATGATCAAAGTAGGAATCATCGCACGGAAGACGAGGGGCAGAGTGATCGAAAAGAACGTATAGAACGCATTTGCGCCATCGACTTTCGCCGCATCATAATAATCTTTGGGAATCGCTTGGATCAAACCGCTGGCGATGACCATAAAATACGGGAAGGAAAACCACGTCATGACCATGATCGTGGACACTTTCGCAATCCACGGATGGGAAAGCCAGGGGATGTGGGGCATACCAATCAGAGATAGGATCTGGTTGACGAGCCCGTTTTCGGTTTCTAGGAGTCCTTGCCACATGAGCAAGGTGATCACCGTGGGGATGACCCACGGTAATATGAAGATGATGCGGTAGATCTTCGCAATCTTCACATGCGACTGTTTGAGCATAAAGGCGATCAACACGCCCAAGATGAACGATACCACGACAACGCAGGTCGCGAAACTCAACGTCCACACACTCATCGATACCAAGCCTTGGAAACCCTTGACGAAGATATCGCGGTAATTGGCGAAGCCGATGAGACCGTATTCTCTCAGATTGATGCCGCTGTAATCGGTCAAGGAAAGATACATGTTATGGAAGATGGGATAGACGTAAAACACCAGCAATAAGACCAGCAAAGGCAGAATGAGGCCCCAAGCCAGCAATGTCTGTTTCCAACGCGGTTTTTGGACGTAGATCGGACATCTATTGTGCCGAATCCGACAATGAATGATATACATCAATAACCCGATGACGATCAAAGAGATGATGATCATGTAGACATAGGAAGGAATCTCGATCCGTTCAACCTGAAGATTCATCAAGCGGACATCATCTCTGATCTTCTCCGCGAGTTCTCCGAGTTTGGCCTCGGGATCGACCGCACCGGTCAAGGGGAAAAAGATCGATTGGAAGACGGTGGTCGTGTAATTGTACCAAATGGGACCCTCGGGCAGATTCGGGAAAGGTTCGGTTTCGTCGTTCAGCGCGCTCAGCGATGCAAGAATCTCCGAGGATTGGATATAATCGCTTTGGCTGACAGCGATGTTCGCGGGGTTGCGCGTCCCGAGTTTTCTGTCGTGGTCATTACCCGCTTCAATCAA
>JBAZGL010000159.1:0-3257 GCA_041652855.1 Candidatus Izemoplasmatales bacterium | reverse complement strand
CAAATCCCCGAAACCAAGTGTTTGATCCAAGGAAAGGATATCCGTTCCTTCTAACAAACGGTATCCCCCGTGATCCGGGTGTGACACATAAAGGATTTGCGGTGTCTCCCGATCGAGATAAAGGACCACGTGGGTTGCTTCATCCATCGCGTTATTTTGCGCATCGATCCACGAGACGAGATTGGAATATATCATGTCGATACCGATGTAACCCACGTCCCCCGATGTCGCTTGAACGGGATGAACCAAAGTGATCAACCGAGTGTCGTCGCCATCGACGTAGGGCTGCGAGAAGCGATACGCTTCATCCCCTAGGTCGTAAAACCACGCTTGCTCGCTTAATTGCCATGAAGGGGCGGAGAGCGTCGCTTCATGCGTGATCCGACAACCATCACCGCTGGAGCATCCATCATCATCGATGGCGAGAAAGACGCGGTGATACACATCATCGCGATGCGAATAGACGCCTTCGAGTTTCATCATGAAATCCCGATAGACTTCATAATGAGGATCGTTGGGATCGGTAATGACTTCAATCTCATGGTCCAAGACATAATCGAGATATGCGATGACGCTGGCATCGCTCGCCAAATAGGCTCCGTCACGAACCACTTCTTCAACGAGATGATCCATAGATGTCGCAAGCGTAATGGCGGTGTTTTGGGTGTTTTGGCCACTGCTCGTTTCGTATTGCTGCACGAACACAAATGCGACAAAGGCCATGACGATGACGAAAAACAGCGCATTGAGGAACATGGTCAGACTGACGATGCGTTTAGAGATGATGCTATGAACAAACCTTTTCTTCTGTGTTTTCGCCACTTGGTCTCCACCTCCTCATGCTTTTAATCTGAGCCCCAAGACCTGAAGAAGTCGAACAACCCCCACGGACGTCCACTCGGAACTTCGATGGAACGAATATAGACATTGAACCTTCGCGTTCGGTTCTTGGTCGAAAAGTTGATATAGAAATATTTGCCCTGCATCGATGACACATAGTCGGAAGCATCATTCAAATCATACTCGCCAAACTGAATCTCATAGGTGTAGAGTTGATTCAGGTATTGATCCACCGGAAGTTCAACGTCAAAGGCGAAGAATCCACTGCGATTACGGCTGAAACTGTAGTAGTAATTCCCCGAATATGTCAGAAAGAACTGCGTCATGACACTCAACAGATTTGCTTCGGAAAATGTGGGAAACTGGTCGGGGTCTTGGATGCTGGTGTTTTGGTTTTCACCATTGGTCAAGTAATTTTTGACGGTGATGATGACCATTTTGTTGCTGAAGTTTGCCGATTGCGATGCGAGGGTGCACGTGTTCTGCGATTCACCCGTGCAATAATAGATGTCGAACACGAATGTTGCGTTGAAGATGACATCCGTGACAGAGACATAATAATACACGAACTTGCTCCCATCTTCCGATGTCACACGATACAAAACCGTCACGAAATCATCATCACCTGGTTCCGTGTTCGTGTAGGGGAATATGGTGAAGTCTGTACGCAGGAACGCCAATTCTTCATCGGTTGCGCCTTCGCCCACTTCGTTTGTCCAAGCCCACGTCCCGGTCTGTGCATCATAGGCATATCGCGAGATGGTCGCGCCATTGGGTAGATAATCGACCATATACGGCGCATAATTCACAAGCGGAATGTTCGACACTTTGCCATCGACGCGAAAATACGGATGTCCCGCCATATCGGCACCATCATAATCGATTCCGGCAAAATACGCAAGCGGATACTGGTTATTGTTGATGACTTGACGGTTGAGTCCATGCGCTGCGCTCAAAGTGTTCACCACTCGGGAAAGCGATTGCGACGGTTTCACCGAAACCTGAATAGTACCGTTGGCATAGATCGTGCCGCCAGTGATCGGTGTTCCATCTTTGGGTGTGATGGTCAGACTCGTGCCACTTAAGGAATAGGTCCCGGTTTCATTGAAATCAAAGGGCGTTCCCGAAATTTCATATGTACTCCGAAATGCATAGTTGCCATTCGTGAATGCCATCGTGTACTGATAAGTGACGCCACCCGTGACGTAGGACCCTACGAATACCGCGCTCGTATCTACGGAGGGATATGAAGTCTCCGTCAAAAGTTGCGAGAAGCGGATGTCTTTGAGATAGGCATCCACACCCTCAAGTTTTTTGATTACGAGTTCTGTGGACATCGTCACTGAATTCACTGAATCGCGATAGTAGTTGAAGGTAAATGTGTAGTATCCCGGTATCGCGGCGTAAGTCATGATGATATCGAGATAATCATCCGTATCGAATACAATCCAATCCGCCAGGTTTTGTGGCAATGTAATCGGATTCGATTGGTAATCGACGGCGGTCACATCAACATAAATGTAGTTGGCACTGCCAGTCAAAGTATAGAGATTGAGGCTCTGATCAAAACCCAAATCGATCGTGAACGTGGTCTCCGCCACTTCTCGTTCCTGAAAAACATCGGACGGATCCGTTTCATTCCCGTTTTTCAATACCGATGTGAAATCGACGGATCGTTCGGAGATTAAATGCGTATACGTCGTGGTGGACTCATCTTCAGCCATGATTTCATATGCAACTTCATACGTCCTGTATCCGTCCTCATAAGTGATGTCGATGAGTTCGACGCTCACAACACTCGCGAAAGGTGAAAGTTGGAGCGAGTTCGGCGTCAGGAAACCGATGTTGTATGTTGTGCGAGAACGATAGAGCGGTAACGAATAGTTCGTGGTATCGCTGATCGCAAACGGTGAATTGTCAATCAATATCCGACTGCCGAAATTGAGCTGGCTCGAAATGTCCAACCCGGTAATGTTAAGGGTAGTCCCCATGGAATAATAATTCAGTGTCGTAATGGCTTTTGCGGATGAAGGCGCTTTGTCAAAGATGAGGGTGAACAAATCGGAACTCGGAAAATAGCGATACTCCAGGGTATAATCGCCCGAACGCGTCGCTCCGATAAAGGTGAATGTGATCTCATAGGTACCCACATGTGTATCGGGGTCGATGGTTGCAGGTACTGAAGTCACAGTATAAAAACTCGGAAGTACTGCGGTTCCGTTATACTTGATGGTAAATTTGTTCTTGAAATCAAAGCCAGATGTAAAGACATGGTTCTCATCGGTAAACACCAGTCTCAATGACCCGGTCGGGTTGACGGTGCCATCTAGACGAATATCTGTGGGGTCGAACGAATCATCGAGATCGCCTCCGTTGAACGCGATGGCTTCAAGGCCCGTAAAACCTCCCGCTTCCAC
>JBAZGL010000158.1:0-3299 GCA_041652855.1 Candidatus Izemoplasmatales bacterium | reverse complement strand
GGGGCTTTGGGCCGCGCAATCCTTTCATCCCAATATCGTTTTGTGGTTTAAAAAGAATCATCCCGAAATCCCGCGCGGACAAATATCTGAATACTTCCACGAAGAAAAGGATATGAAGAAAATCACCAAATACCTCTTGAAGACGCTCAAGTTAAACATTCTGACCAAACCTGATTTCATCAACTACGGATTACGGGACATGCCGAACAGGTATCTCGATCGTGCCAAAAGAAAGGGACTCATCGTGATTGGTTATGCCGCCAAATCACAAGCCGAGTTGGACCAAGTGAAAGCGCGGTATCATAATGCGGTATTCGAATTCTTCACACCAAAAGAGCAGGTCAAATTGAAATGACCTGCTCTTTTTTTTGAAAGGATTTAAATATTAGTCCATGTCGACGTCAAAATTCTCGAGTGCGGTTTCCTTCTTGGGCGCAGGCGCGTCACCGTGTTTCACCATAAACATCGTGACAAATGACAACGCGACGAAGACTGCCGCATAGGGAAACAACCACCGACGATTGAAAACGTCCATCAGGATACCCGATAGAATCGGGGTAATGATTTGCGCGGCCATGGAGAATGTGTAGTAATATCCCGTATATTTCCCGACATTGGAGTTTTTCGATAGTTCAACGACCATCGGGTAAGAGTTCACGTTGATCGTGGCCCAACCGATACCGGTCAATCCGAAAATACCATACATCAACCAAGCCACTTTCGGCGTCAGGAAGGCGGCGACGGCAAAACAAAATGCCAAGATGGAGATGCCGATCAAAATCGTTTTTCTTCTGCCGATTTTCGTGGCGATGATGCCAATCGGGATGAAAGCGACCAAGGCTGTGCCGTAAGCGACGAGCAGTGGCATAGTATAACCCAGTTCCAGAATTTTCGGCGAATAATCGGCGAACTTGCTCGTGACCGCGTTATAACCGATAAACCACAAGAACACGGATATGAGAATGAGGTATAGGGATTTTTGCTTATCCTTGGACAATGCTTCCTGAGGTTCGTTTGCGGCCACTTCTTCTTCAACCAGACCGTAGCGGATATCATCCTTCTCTTTTTCTTTGACCAATTTCGGTTCTTTGACCTGCCAGAGGAAAATGCCCAGGAACACGAGCATCAATGCACCGACGATGATGAATGCCGGAGTATAGTTCACATAGGAGAGTTTATCGAGTTTCAGCGCCATCAAGAGGCCCAAAACAACCATGCCACCCAAACTTCCCAATAGATTGATGATGGCATTCGCTTTGCTGCGAAGCGGCTTGACGGTCACGTCCGGCATCAATGCGACCGCCGGCGAACGGAATGTGGCCATGGCTACCAACGCAACAAACAACACCAGAACGAAGATGACGAATATCCCCGGATCTTTCGATGTCACCTGCCATGCGCGGGTGCTTAGGTAGGAATAGTAGTAATCTTTCATTTCTGAGGTATCAAATTCCGACATGACTCCGTCCGTATTCGCATCAAGTGTGCTGATCATCCGATCATGAATGCGTGTTTCCCAAGAGTCATACTGCTTTTGGGTGATTTTGCCTCCGTTGAGCGCAGAAACACGTTCGGTCTTCATCGTCTGAACGATATTGTACCAATCATCCCGAGTCGGTGTTTGTCCTTCAATCGATCGATAATCAACCACGATCAAAGTTTCGTCATGGATCTTTTGTGTTTGATAGTTATCCACAAAAGACATGGACACAAACGCAAAGGCGGCGATGATCGTACCGACGATGATGTAAGGCGTTCTGCGTCCGAGTTTGCTGTTCGTCCGGTCAGACAGACCGCCAAACAGCGGTAGCAAGAACAATGCGAGGAAGTTGTCGAATGCCATGACGACTCCCGACCAAGTTTGATTGAGCCCAAATTTGTCAATCAGCATCTTGGCGATGATGTTGTCATAGGCTTGCCAAAACATCGAAATCAAGAAAAATGCCAAACCGACCATAAAAATCTTCTTGTAATTTAATTTCATGATTCACCTCTACTGATTTTGTGATTTCGTCACCATTATATCATGAAATCGTTTTCGTATAACCCCAAAATCAGAAAGCAAAGAAAAAAATTTATGATGATGTGTTGACCCCCATATCATTCAAAAGAAAACAACCACAGAACACTGTGGTTGTCGGTGATGTGCGTATGCATATGTCTCAAAAACGGTATATCACTTCACATGGATTTTGCTGGCAAGATATCGGATGGCCAACTCGTTATAGCGGCTGGCTTTGAGCGAAAGCGTCGAGACGTCGTTCAGGCCGGATTTGATTTTGACGGTGAGGGCCTTTTTTGTTTTGAATGTAATTGACAAGCCGATCAAGGCCACAATGCCCGCACCCGCATAATAACCATATTCGGAATACGGAAACAC
Source organism: Candidatus Izemoplasmatales bacterium (assembly GCA_041652855.1). Lineage (GTDB taxonomy): Bacteria > Bacillota_I > Bacilli_A > Izemoplasmatales > Hujiaoplasmataceae > JAAYZB01. The sequence goes on along the minus strand of JBAZGL010000158.1, from coordinate 919 downwards.
GGGTAATGGATACAAGCCTGAAAAATGGACATATGCCAAGGCCAAAGCGCCCAAAAACAAGATAAAACCAAAGAGCCGGAAAATCGCACGGTTTTTGGAATAGTCGATATAGTACTCAAATTGATGAATCGCATGCAGATCCGTTTCGTTCATCATCCGTCTTTTGACTTTGCGTCCGCGCGCAAGCGACATGCCGAAAGTATAGATAATCAACCGTTTCGTCGTCAGCACGATTTGGCAATCCCGTCTTTGCGCTCTCAGCTTCTGAAAGTCTTTTTGGATCCTTTCTCCAGCGTCCAGCGTCACGTTTTTCAGAATGTTCCCTTTCATCGGATCGACTCCCTCGTTTCATCTATGGAGTTATTGTACCTTACTTATATCATTTATTCAATAAATTGATGAAAAATTGCATGTGGAGCCGTTCAATGGTGCGGCTGGTATAATTTTGTGAGTTCGCCTGCGATCATCGGAAGGAATCCGAGGACTCCGGCAATCAGGAATTCGCCGAAAGTCAAGGCTTCTATGCGAAAGAGCGAGGCCAGGAACGGAACATACACAAGCATGAGAAGCAGAGCAAGTGAAAAGACGACGGCATAGTTCACAGCGCGATTATCGAAGGGATTCATTTGGAAGAGGAACTTCTTTTCTGAACGCGCGGAATATGTCCTGAGCAGTTCGCCGATGATGATCGTCACGAAAATCATCGTCCGCGCTTGCTGCACAGATGCTTGAGGCAGAAGTTTCAAACCGATATAGAAGCTCAGGAGCGCAGCGAGCATCAAACCGATGCCTTGAAAGGCGATTTTGATCAAGGTGGTTTTGTTCAGAAGTTTCTCATTCGTGGCCCGGGGTTTCTCATCCATGATATTCGGCTCGCCTTTTTCGATGCCAAGTGCAAAAGCGGGAAAGGAATCGGTCA
>JBAZGL010000157.1:0-3301 GCA_041652855.1 Candidatus Izemoplasmatales bacterium | reverse complement strand
ACGCAACAACATCCAGGTTTCCATCGCCGTCAAGAAAGCGCTTCGAGATTCAGCCGAAGAAACTACGATCAAACCGACATTCACTGGAAAAGAAAGCATCTTTGAAGTCAAGGCGATTTTGGAAAAAGAAGTGATTGCGAATGCCAACCAAAAAGCCTATAACGATACAGACAAGACGGCGAAGATCTTGACGCGTGTACCCAATTTCTTGATCAAGTTCATGGTCGGGTTTTTGAAATGGTGTGATAAGCACGGGATGCTTCCCAAAAGCATCATCAATGTCAGTCCTTTCCATACATCGGTCTTTTTAACCAACATGAAGTCCATTAAGATGGATTATGTCTATCACCACATCTATAACTTCGGTACGACATCCCTCTTTGTCTCAATGGGTAAGGAGCAATATCAACCCGTTGTGACCGATATCGAGGCGGGAACCGTGGGTTTGGCGAAAATCATGCGCGCGGGCATCGTCATCGATGAAAGAATCTGTGATGGGCTCTACAACAGCAATTCGCTCAAGGAGTTCAAGAAATTGATGGAAGACCCACGTCCGCTGGAACAGAGTCTTGAAGCGATTGTGGAAGACATCGAATAAGACAATCTACGAGGTGATGATGGGCATATGGATCTAAACAACGTCTTATATCAATTGCGAGTTCTCGAAGCGATGGAACTCGGAGATATTCTCATACGGATTCTTGGAGTCCTCATCGGACTCGCATTTTTGTTTGTGGGGTTGCGGATGATTTTTCGAAGTCAATCCATCATTCAAGGCATCCAAAAATACAAGTATCGTCAGACGGCTCCCCCACGCAAGCAAGAAATCGTATTGGCACGCGTGTTGGGGACTTTGTTGGCACTTGCGGGGATCTATTTCACGATCGCTGCCATCCTTTCATTCTTTCCACAAACACCCACGACGTAAAATACATTCATTTTTTTCTTGTTTTTTTCATTTTTGTTTGATAGAATAATCTTTGAGACATGACACCAGTCAAATCAAATCTCGGAAAGGGCGTGAGGGCATGAACATCATTCGTGTAAACAATATCAAGAAAACATTTGGTGGCTCACTCCTTTTTGAACATGTCTCCTTCGAGGTGAATGACGACGATAAGATATCGATTATCGGTCGCAATGGCGTCGGAAAGACTACGCTTTTCAAGATGATTTTAGGAGAAATGGCCCCAGATGCTGGGGACCTTTTTATTTTTGGCAAGGCAAAAATCGGTTACCTCAGCCAAGCAGTGCTCTCCGATCAGGACCTGACGCTCTTAGAGGAGATGGAAAGTGTTTATCAAGATTTGATCGAACTCGGGAAAACACTTGAAGATCAGATGAAGCAACTATCGGTCGACGCTTCGGAACAGATGCTGGCGCGGTATAGCCGGCTTGAGGAAGCGTTCCGCCACCGTGGCGGTTATCAATATCAGCTCGATATCGAGCTGATGCTCACGAAATTCGGGTTTTCTCCCCAGGATTACCCGCGTCAGGTCTCGACTTTCTCGGGTGGGGAGAAGACACGGATCGCTTTTTGCAAGTTGTTGCTCATCCAACCCGATATCCTTTTGCTCGATGAGCCGACCAATCACATGGATATCGCGATCATCGAATGGCTGGAGGATTACTTGAGAAGTTATCCTAAAGCGGTGGTCGTCATCACCCATGACAAATATTTCATCAACAAGGTGACCCCAAAGATCTTTGAACTCGACGGGCATACCCTTGAAAAGTATCACGGTACGTATGAAGCCTATGAACTGGAAAAGCAAAAGCGCTACGAACAACGCTTGAAAGCCTATGAACGCCAAACGAAGGAAATCGCGCATTTGCAAAGTTTTGTGGATCGCTTTCGCTACAAAGCCAAACTTGCTTCCATGGCACAGGACAGAGTCAAGAAGATCGAACGCATGGAGAAACTCCACATGCCCAAACGGACATCAAGACACCTGTCGCTGGAGTTCTCGACGCGTCGGCCCACCGATGCAGTGATATTGCGGGCGGAACATCTGGCGATCGGCTATGATACACCGCTTATCGACAATATCCGGTTCACGATGCGTGGCCACGACAAGTTGGCGATCATCGGAGCGAACGGCAGTGGCAAGACCACCTTGCTCAAGACGATGCTCAAGGAAATCCATCCGCTTGCGGGAACGCTTGAGTTGACGAAACCGATGAAACTGGGGTATTTCGACCAAACCCAGTATCTCGAAGGACTGAAAGGCAGTTTGATTGATGTCGTTCATGACCGTTATCCGCATTTTACGATGCGAGAGGTCCGGACGTTGCTCGCCCGTTTTCTGTTTCTGGGCGAAGATGGGTTTAAGGATGTGTCCGTGCTTTCCGGAGGCGAAGCCGTCAGAATCCGGTTGTTGTTGCTGATGTTGGAAAAATCCGATTTCTTGGTGCTAGACGAACCGACGAACCATCTCGACATCGATACGAAATCGATTATCGAGGATGTCTTCTGTGAATATCCCGGGCCGATGATGTTTGTCAGCCATGATCGCTACTTCATTAACAAGGTTGCAACGAAAATACTCGCATTTGACAATGGTGATTGGCGCCTGATCGAAGGCAATTATGAGGATTACAAAGCCGCCATCACCCAGACCGCTCCATCGCCGAAACCGAGAGTCGATCGACCCCAGCGGATCGATGTCCAGAAAGAAGTCGCTAAACGCACCGAGATGGTGCAGGCATACGAAAGCGAGTTACATCACCTCCAAAAAGCGTTGTTCGAGCCGGAAGTCTACTCGGACCACGTGCGATATCATGACACCGAAGTCAAAATCAAAGAAATCGAATCAAAGATCATGTCATTACTGGAAGAGATTGAGACAATTCACACATAACGCTGATGGAAATTGGCGCAAAGATGGATGGAGTATGCTAAAATAGAGGCAGAAGTCTGATGCTTGAGGAGGACCCTATGGATCCGATTATGATCATTACCGATAATTTGTTAGATATCCAACCCAGCATTCCCGAACGTCACACGGTGCGCGCAGTGCTTTGTGAAGGCAAAAAAATCCTATTGATGTTTTCCGAAGCCGATCAGATGGTCGGCATCCCCGGAGGGGGCTTGGGCTTCGATGAGTCCAAACTTGATGGGTTGTATCGTGAAATGCAAGAAGAAATCGGGGCACGAAAAGTGCGGATCATCGAACACCTCGGATATGTCGAGGAATTTCGGATCTCGCGTTCCCTCAACGGCCAGCCGATCAAAGTCATTTCCGATTATTACCCCGTTGAGACCGAAGAATTCAGTGCGAACGCCTTGGCCCGTCACGAA
>JBAZGL010000156.1:0-3301 GCA_041652855.1 Candidatus Izemoplasmatales bacterium | reverse complement strand
ATTGTTGATGCAATTTGTGTATGGCATGATTATGGAGATAGGCTTTGATTTTGTTCAGGTTGAAACCGTCCTTGATCAAATGGTTATATTTTTCGTTGTGGGTCACTAAAACCACGTGTTTGAGGTGCGAGATGAGTTTTGGTGCAATCTGTTGTATCACTTCATCCGTCAATTTCTTGCTATCGCGAATGGAGAATGACTCGAGAAAAGCCCTGTCCTCTTGCCGCACCAAAACACTTGCGACGACCACAGGTCCAAAGAAATCTCCGGTCCCGACTTCATCGGAGCCAATCACGCTTCCATGATCAGTTTGTTTGGACTCGGGTGGGACAGGCTGATTGATTTGAGTGGAGATTGCAGGTTCGAAACCGAAAATCTCGGAGAACATCATGTAATCTTCATACGCGTCATGGCCTTGTAATAATACTTTCAATGAACGATAAACGGTGACTGTGATGTGCGGGGCTTGAAAAAAAAGCAGAACATGTTCGTGTAGTGTGTCCTTGATATAGGGTGAATAATAATCAGCGAGGATTTTGATTTCATCCTGATTCAACGAAAAAACATAGTTCACAGTATCAACTCCTGGGTATATTTTAGCATGTTTTGTGGTAAAATAGAAACAAATGAGGGAGAAAAAATGTTTGCTGATATAGAACTGTTGGAGTTTTCCAAAATCCTGAATGAACTCAAACAATACGCCGTCACCGATCTCGGAAAGACAGCTGTTTTGTCAATCGAGCCCACGAATGTCAGTGTGGATGTATCGCGGATGCTGGACGAAGTGGGATGTGCCAAACGCATGATTGAGCGTTTCGATGAAACACCGATGACCGGTGTTCTCAATATCGAAGCATCGCTTAAGCGGGCACGAATCGGTTCGACGTTATCGATCGATGAATTACTCAGAATCGTCTCATTTGTCGAGGCGGAGATGAGGACGGAACGATATATCAAGAAAATCCGTCAGTTGGAAATCGATTTCGTTCCTTTGGAAACATACTATCAACAGATTACCTATCATCCCCATCTTAAAGAAACGATTGACACCTGTATCGACCCCAAAGGCGAAATCTATGATTCCGCATCGGCTGAATTGGCACAAGTCAGGAAAAAAATCACCATCCTCGAAAAGCGAATCCAGGAAAAAATGCAGTCGTTGTTACACTTAGAGTCCGAGAAACTGACGGATTCCATCATCACGATCCGAAATAATCGCTTGGTCCTCCCGGTTAAAGCAGAATATAAAAATGTGTTCAAGGGTATCGTTCATGATATGTCTTCGAGTAAGGAAACGGTTTTCGTCGAACCGATGATCTGTGTGGAGATGAACAACAACCTTCAGTCATATTTTGCTGAAGAGCGCGATGCCATCGATCGAATCCTCTATCGTTTGTCCCAAAGTGTCGCTCTCGATCAAGAACCATTACGTGTGAATCTCGAAATATTCACACAACTCGATGTCATTTTCGCCAAAGCAAAGCGAGCGATCAAATATCAGGAAACCATGCCGATTTTGACGCGTGATATCGTGGATTTGAAAAACGCGAGACACCCCTTGATTCCGACGGAAACCGTCGTCGCGAACACGATCGGGTTTGGTGCCTATCGCTCCATCGTCATCACCGGGCCGAATACCGGTGGCAAAACAGTATGTTTGAAGACGCTGGGATTATTATCGATCATGGTACAGTCCGGTCTGTTCATTCCTGTGGATGAAGGCTCAAAAACCATTGTGTTCACGCATATATTCGCTGATATCGGCGATGAACAATCGATTGAACAGTCTTTATCGACTTTTTCTTCCCATATTACGAAGATTATCCACATCCTGAAGCATTTGGAAGCGAGATCCTTGGTCTTGTTGGATGAACTGGGTTCCGGTACGGATCCCAAGGAGGGCGCATCGCTTGCGATGAGTCTTTTGGACCACATTCGTGGCAAAAATGTCTACCAAATGGTGACGACCCATTATCCGGAACTGAAAATCTACGCTTATAATCTCGATGACACCGTCAATGCTTCGGTCGAATTCGATATAGAAACACTGCAACCCACCTATCGTTTGCAAATCGGGATACCCGGTACTTCGAACGCCTTGGATATTGCACTTCGTCTAGGATTGGATCAAGTCATCGTGAATCATGCCCGTGATGTGTCATTGACGTTTGATAATGAGACAGCGAACTTGATCAAGAAACTGGAATATCAAAGCAAATTGCTTGCTCGCGAAGTGGAAGACGTCAAGTCCATGAAACGCGAATATCAAGAAAAACTGGAAGCCCAGGAACACATCAATACCGAAGCCCGCATCAAGCACAATCAGTTGCTCAAGAAACTTGCGTCTGAAAAGAAGGATGAGCTGCGTAAAGCAAAAGAAACCGCAGAAGCATTGATCCAGGAACTGGACGCGCTCAAGAAACGGGCGACGATCAAGGAACATGAGATCGCGCGAATGAAATACGCGGTGAAAAACCTTGAAGATCCAGAGGAACAACCCCTGAAGACGAATCTGCGCACCATTCAAATCGGTGATCGGGTTCATGTGATTCCGTATGCCAGACATGGCGTGGTGATGCGTAAAAGAGGAGCTGATTTCGAAATTCAAATGGGCGCGCTCACTTCTGTGTTTTCTGAAGAACAGATTGAATACTCTACTGATTCAGCGGATGACAGACGTCCGGAATCACAAAAAGTGATCAAGGAAGGCGTTGCCCACACTGAACTCGATCTGCGCGGAAAACGCTATGAAGAAGCGATGGACGCGCTTGACAAATTCGTGGATGATTGTTTGTTTCATCATCTCGAATTTTGTTCCATCATCCATGGATTCGGAACCGGTGCGCTGAAGAAAGGTGTCCTCGAGTATATCAAACAGAATAAAACGATCAAAAGTTACCGCTCGGGCGGTATGAATGAAGGTGGCCAAGGGGTTACCATCATTTATTTCAAGTAAGGATTCGCTAAGTATGAACCATATCGATGTGAAACAGTGGTCTGAGGGATTTCACTACCTCATGTTTACCGCACGGTGGTGTGGCACATGTCGTAGTATCATCAGACACTTGGCAGACATTAAGGAACAAGCATCTATCGACGTCACGCTTGTCGATGTAGAAAATGAACCAGAGCTCGCCCGACGATTTTCTATCAAGGGCGTTCCGGTGTTGATGGCCATTGAAAAAGGCAAGGAAGTCGCCCGATTGAGCGGTTCCTTGCTCAAAGAAGAAATCGTTGCTTGGCTGGATGCCCACCCTAAGGCGAAGGATGAGACGGAGATGGATGATGAACGGGATCCTAT
>JBAZGL010000155.1:0-3304 GCA_041652855.1 Candidatus Izemoplasmatales bacterium | reverse complement strand
CGTATCAGTGGACGTAGGCGGATCAGCTCGCTTTGGCACGAAAATCACCATCTCATCGGCAACCTTTCGAGCCAAATTGATCTGCGACACATCCGCGTTCGTCGTGAGTCCGCCTGCGAGCACGATGGCCTCATAACTCCGATAGGACCCTTTGATGGGATAGACACCTGGAAACAACACCTCTCCCTTGATGTCCACAAACACCACTTCATCACTTGAATCGATCCGTTGTTCAAGCATCACGAGCGGTGCGGTCGTGAGCGTGAGGTGCGTGGGGGATTGGATGTTCTCTTCTGTTCCGCTCTGATCGACGAGCAGATAGACGAACAAACCCCCAAGACCCACGAGAAGCAAAAAAAAGCCGACGTATTTTTGGATGAACGTGCGCAATTGAATCACCTCGTTCACATCATACGTCGGATTGTTTGATATTCTTTATTCGCTCAGTCGTTGCATCACGAATATCGTTCGTTCGGGCAACTCTATCTTCTCAAGCACGCTGAAGCCAATCTTAATGGCAATCTCTTCATACGTGTTTGCGTCGTGGGTCTGCTCGTATATCTTGACTTCTTGTACGTCATCTTCAAAATGAAGGGTGATGGTATGGACAATCGAGTGTTCTTTCTCACCCTTATGTGATTCCCAATGGAACCGATAATGGGGATCATCTTCCATGTAACCATCGAGCAAGTCGATATATTCGGCGCTCAACACATCAAAGATGAAAATCCCATTCGCATCCAGTGCTTGAAAGATGTTGGTCAAGCCGAACTGCACATCTTCCAAATCGTCAAGATGGTTCAAAACATCCATGGATGCGATCACCGTTTCAAAGGTGCCCGGAATCGGATCAAGCATATCGTAGATACCGATCTCCAGCGCCACATCTTCCGTTTTCGCGCGATAACTCACGAGTTGCAGCATTGATTCGCTCAGGTCGGTTGCCATCACCTTGTGCCCTCTTTTGGCGAATTCAAGCGCCAATGATCCCGTACCGCATCCGATGTCCAGCATCGTTCCGACAGATGTGTATTTTTCGACGAGTTGCACATACTCCTCGTAGACTTTGGGATCGATGAATGCATCATAAAATGTCGCAAGAAGATCGTAATCGCTCATGGTTCGAGATGAAGGGGTTCGGCCTCGCGACCAATGAAGAGTTTCTCAAACTGGTAGTACTCCCGCTCATCCCGGTGCAATACATGGACCAAGATATCTCCGAGATCAAAGAGCAACCAGCGATTACCTGCCTGACCTTCAAGGTGTTGAATGACTTCGCCCGGAAGGGCTTGACGGATATGGTGAATAGATGCGTGGACTTGCCGTTCTGACGACGCTGAAGCGATCACCTGATAATCAAAAAAAGGTGAAAAGCCACGAAAATCATACACCTTGATATCCTTAAGCTTCAACGCTTCCAATCCAGCGAGAACCTGCTTCAATTTTTCCTTCATCCATTCCCTCCCATATATTCATATTCATCATAGGCTTCCCGTGTCAAACGCGATACCGGTCGCTTATGCGCTTCAAGATAGGCGATGTTCCGCTTCAAAATCAACCAGACGACGACATCGAGTTGCTCATGAGCGAGCTTGCGGAATTTTTCCGGAACGCCTTTCCGGTGAGGTTCGATATGATCCGCGACAAAAACGATTTTCTCGATGAGCGACATCCCTCGACGACCTGTCGTATGATACGTAATCGCATCAAGGATGTCCGAATCGATGATACCGAGTTCAGTCCGAGCAAAAATCGCCGCGTAGCGTGCATGATGGGTGGCCTCGGGCCAAGCATCCGCGTCGAACGTCTCATCATCGGAGGAAGACGCCCGATTTTTTGCAACATCGTGTAACCAACACGCCGCTTGAACCTTGTCTAGATCTGCATGATGGACCGCTCCGAGTGAAAGCGCAAAAGCCACCACGCTTCGCGTATGACGGAGTCTCTTGGGATCGGCTTCAAGTATCGAAACCGCCCTTTGGCGAACCTGTTCCAGAGAAACCATCAAATAATCGCCGGTCGAACGTAGACACCGACGACGAACGGTGCATGGGCCTTCACAAAGAATGGCGCGCGGATCGTCACAAATCCGAGCCCCGAAAAGACAATGTCGTATTTGAGATTATCCCGGATCTTAAACTCATGATACACCCATTTCGGAAGTTCTTCATCTGCGGAAGCAGGAGGTGTCAAAAGTGAATACAATTTTGTTTCGAACAACTCGTCCGCCCGGCTCGTCCGGGTACGGTGGATGTTCAGGGTGTTGGCGAAATACGTCACGAGATTGATCCGATCCCCTGTTTCACCATTGATGATATCGAGTCGCGCCAATCCCCCGAAAAACAACGTCTGACCTTCATTGAGTTGAAAGACAAGCGGCTTGATCTCCTTTTTCGGCATCGTGATCTTGTAGGAGGGCCTGGTCAGATAATGGACATATTGATGCTTGTTGATGACGCCGGGAGTATCAAAAATCATCGTACCGTCGAGCAAGGGAAACCCGATCAATCCGATCGTCGTTCCCGGCGAGGCGGACACCGTGATCACATCGGCAGGATACCCAAGATAGCGACGCAAAATCTGATTGACGATCTTCGATTTGCCGACATTGATCGAGCCGACAATATACACATTACGTTTTCCCTTATACTTTTCTATTAATTCCATCAACTCATCGAGCTGATGACCGTATTTTGCAGAGACGAGCAAACTGTCAAGCACGCTGAAACCTTCGGAAGCGAGCATTTGCTTCAACCAGTTGAGAATTTTCTCGGGCTTGACGTTTTTTGGCAATAGATCCATCTTATTGCCGACCAAGATCACATCTTCGTTGCCGGTGAGGCGTTTGATCGCGGGCACGAATGATCCGGAATAATCAAAAATGTCGACCACCTTGACGATCAAAGCATCTTCGCCTTTGATCTTCTCGATGACACCGAGATAATCATCATTGGTTACACTCGTGGTGATCACATCGCTGTAATGACGGATGCGGAAACATCGCTGGCACAGAATCTGCCGGGATTCATCGAGCGCATGAGTTGATTCTTGAATATAACCCGGAAGGGTGTTGTCGGTGTGTTGAATCTTGGCACCGCAGCCTTTGCAATATATTTCCGTCATGTTTTCCTACCTCTTTTCGTTCAAGTGTAATTGTTCGAAGAGACGCGGATTCCGTCTTTGAATCTGCCGTAATACACGTTTTTCCATGATGCGGTTCAAGCGGGTAAACCATTTTTCATTAGTGCGGTTGATTGCATCGACCACCACGACATGGAATCCCATGCGATTCGCGCCCAACACA
>JBAZGL010000154.1:0-3304 GCA_041652855.1 Candidatus Izemoplasmatales bacterium | reverse complement strand
CTGTGTTTCATTTTTCTTGGAAAACGGGAGTTTATCCGTAGCATCTATGGTTCAATGCTGTTTCCTTTGTTTATCCTGATTTTCGAACTGACTGTACCGAATCCTGTGTTTTCTCCGGCCGATATGCTTTTGGTGGCGCTGTATGCCGGAGGCTTGATCGGGATTGGGTTCGCGATTGTCATCCATTACGGTGGCACGACGGGAGGAACGGATATACCAATCAAAATCGTGAAGAAATACACGCGGCTTTCATTAGCGATGTCTGTCTATCTCATCGATGCTTCGATCATTTTGGTGGGGGCGTTGACTTCTCTTGGCGGCATCGGCAGTGGATTCATTGAAGCGTTGTATGCGTTGGTTGTCGTGTTTCTCTCGGGGAAAGTTGCAGATTCGTTCTTGCTCGGAATCGAGCAAAAAAAGGCCGTTCATATCATCACCGATCAGCCAAAAGCGATTAAACGGGCCGTGTTTGAGCGATTCAGTCGGGGCATGACCGAAATCAAAAGTGTCGGTGGCTACACCGAAACCGAAAAAACCTTGCTCATCATGGTTATCCAGAATTCGGAGTATCATTTTGTGCGTAACTTGATCGTTTTTGCGGATCCGAAGGCTTTTGTGTTTGTCACACCTGCATCAGAAATCCATGGTGAGTGGTCATCGAAAGCGGAGGTGTTCATCGATTATGCCGCGCGTCAAGATGCTCAAACGAGAGAAGAAACAGTACCGGGTGAGCCTGGAAACGAATGAGGAAGTCAATGAGTATGAGGTCAGTGAAGACCTCGTCCTCACCTATCGCCTGCTCAAGGGAACCGTGATCGAAGGCGACCGCTATCATCACTTTCTCGAGGATGTGCGTCTCGATCCCATCGTGCAAAAAGCGAAGCGTATCCTCCAACATGCATTGAAGTCCACACAGGAAATCCATGATTATCTGACCAAACAAGGTGTGGTTCCAGCCGACCAGTTGCGAATCATCGACACTTTGGTGGCATCCTCGTTGCTCGATGATTCCCGTGCGATCCATCATTTAGTGGAAACGGCGTTTCAAATGAAGCGGCAAGGTCCCGAAAGAATCCGCTTTGACCTCTTGCGTCGTGGTTTTGGCGAAGCCGATGTGAATCGGGAACTGCACGATTTGAAACGCGAAGCCATCCATCAGAATCTGAAAATCCTTTTTTCCCATAAAATCGCATCACTTCGCTCCGGATCGGTTCGGGGACGGAAGTTGAAGATGCAACAATTCCTCCTGCAGAAGGGATATTCGCTTCACGACATCCTCGAAGTCATGCACGCACATGATGACTTGTTCGAATCGATGATCGATCACATGATTGCACTCGAGCAAGATTGTCAAAGGATCAAAAGAGACCTGAGCCGACGCGCCCTAGATCCGAAGGATATGAAAAGGAAAATCATTGAGCGGTTGCTGAGCAAAGGCTATGATTACCATGCAATCAAAAAGATGTTGGAGAAGGAGACGGATGATGGATTATCGGATGAGTGATGTGGATCTGTTTTTGTTCAATGAAGGAAAACTCAAAGAAGCTTATCGTCATTTCGGTGCACATTTGACGTATGACGCGGAACTTGCTCTCCTAGGCGTCCGCTTTACGGTCTATGCCCCTCATGCCAAAATCGTATCTGTCGTCGGCGATTTCAATTACTGGGATTCGCGGTCGCATGTCATGCAAAGGACAGACGATTTTGGCGTTTTTTCGTTATTTGTGTCCGGACTCGATGAGTGGTCCAGGTACAAGTATGCGATTGTGACGCAGTCTAACCAAACCATCTTCAAGGCCGATCCCTATGCGTTTTTTTCTGATACCCGTCCGGAGACCTCTTCAAAGGTTTATCACCTCGAAGGCTATCTGTGGCATGATGATGATTATCTGGCCAAACGCAAATCGGCGAATCGGTATATGGGGCCGATGTCGATCTATGAGGTCCATCTCGGCACATGGATGCATAAACCCGACGGTTCGTTTCATAAATACAATGAACTGGTCGACTATCTCATTCCGTATGTGAAAGAACACGGGTTCACACATGTGGAACTGATGCCCATCATCGAACATCCTCTGGATGAATCGTGGGGCTATCAAGGGACGGGCTATTTCTGTGCGACTTCGCGCTATGGTGTGCCCAAGGATCTGATGTATCTCATCGATTGTTTTCATCAGGCGGATATCGGCGTCATCATGGACTGGGTGCCGGGGCATATTTGCAAAGACGCCCATGGACTGTATATGTTCGACGGAGAACCTTTGTATGAATATTCCGACATCAAGATCCGCGAAAATGTCATCTGGGGGACAATCAATCTCGATTTGGGAAAAGGAATCGTCAAGAGTTTTCTCATCTCCAACGCCTTGTATTGGATGAAGTACTTCCATATCGACGGGTTCCGTATCGATGCCGTCAGCAATATCATTTACTATCTGGGCAACGCTTCGTTGGGCGTCAATCAGCCCGCGGTCGATTTTCTCAGGGATTTGACGACTTCGATCAAGACCGAGGATAGTTCCGTCCTCGTCTTCGCCGAAGATTCGACGACGTTTCCCAAACTCACCGCTCCCGTGATCGAAGGCGGAATCGGTTTCGACTACAAATGGAATATGGGGTGGATGAATGACACCTTGCGCTATTTCGAGAAGGATCCGATTTATCGCAAGTATCATCATGACCTCTTGACGTTCGGACTCGTGTATCAGTATTCCGAACGATTCATATTGCCTTTGTCGCATGACGAAGTGGTGCACGGGAAACGCTCTCTCATCTCGAAGATGCCGGGAGATTATTGGCAAAAATTCGCTAATTTCAGGTTGTTGATGGGGTGGTTGTATACGCATCCGGGCAAGAAACTATGTTTTATGGGCGGTGAGTTCGCCCAGATGCATGAATGGAAAGACAAGGCGGAACTCGATTGGTTTTTATTGGAGTATCCCTTCCATGAACGCGCCAATCTCTTCGTGCGCGACCTCCTCAAAGTCTATCACCATCATCCCGCTTTATATCAACTCGATCATGATTCAAGAGGTTTTTCATGGATCGATGAAACGAACGTGAATCAATCCATATACATCTTTGCGCGTTACAGCCACCATCCGGATGAGATCATCGTTGTCGTCATGAATATGACCCCCGTCGCTTATGAACACTTCATGATCGGAGTTCCCAGAGCGGGGAGATATCAGGAAATCCTGTGCTCCGATAAGGAGCAATATGGCGGGTCCAATATCTATAATGGTGTCATCCTTGAAACGCGGGATGAAGCGTGTCACCGGTGTGACCACAGCATCGATAT
>JBAZGL010000153.1:0-3390 GCA_041652855.1 Candidatus Izemoplasmatales bacterium | reverse complement strand
TATTCTTCCTCTTCTTCATTGAGTGGACGTTTGCGTTTTTTGTCTTGCATTTTTTTGAATACGGTGAGTTTCAAGTAGCCCAAAAGCGCTACACCCACTACGATGATGACATACCAATACCATTGCATCGCTAAGGTCAAATGAAACATCTTCTTTCCTCCTTTACTTCAGATTTGCTCGCTTGAGAAACATTCTGTAGGCCAATAGCGAAAGCCCGAGCGCGTACGCTCCTCCAATAATCATATAGCCATAGAATGGCAGATTACTCGATGAATCGAGAGATAGCACGAGATTTAGCAAGGGTTTGATCGTCCAAAAATTCGGTAGGATACCCAAGAGGTACTGCTTCCAATCCATAAAAGCGTTGAGCAGTGTCAGAAGCGGCAACATGATGATGAGTCCGCTGGATTTCATGAATGCGAAGCCTTCGATCTTATTTTTCGCAATCGAGGAAATCACGAGGGCAAAAAGCGGAACGATAAGACTCGACGTCAAGATGAACACCCATGCATGACCCCATCCCAGCGATTCCAAGAGATTGATCGTCTGACCCATGTATTGAATCTGGTATTTGCTCGTTGCACATATTTTTAATCCACCCACCATGATGAAATTTCCCATAATCGCGATGAGATACGTGTAGAGAATCTTGAAATTGGTATACCCCGTGACGGTAATCGGTGATACCGCAATATTGACCAGCGTGTTTTCGTCTTTGTTCTCCAGCAGCGAAAAACCCAACATGGCACCACTGATGAAACCGCCGATGGACAATACGACGACAAAACCGATAAGCAAGGTATAGGTCGTGGCATTCGTATCCGCTGATGCAGTCTTTTCTAGAATTTCCGGCAAAACAAAGCCCATGATGAACAACATCATCACTGGATAAATGAGCATAAATAACGTCATTGAATCCTTGAAAAGCGTTTTAAGTTCATATTTCAAAAGACCTGCATATTTCTTCATTTTCTATCCCTCCATGGCGACAGCTCTATAGCGTCGGGAGATATATAGTGGATACAAAAGGCTCGGAATCGCGATCAAGTATCCACACGAGAGAATCATTTTCCATGTTTCGACATCGTGCAGCGCACTTTCAAAAAGGAGTTGACCAGAATAGGCTGGGCTGATGAAAAGGATGAATTCGAACGATTGAGGGATAATCCCCAGAGCGATCAATAATACCGGCAAAAAGAACACCAGCATCATCCCCATCGTTCGGATCAGAAGTTGCATATAATCGCGAGCCGTCAAAGTCAAAACAAAGCCGATGGCTGTATGGCTGATGACGACAATAATGGATGAAAGAAACAATCTCACAACGTCAACCGGAAAATCGTGGAATATCAAAGCAGCACAAACGACAAGAATGAAGGAAATCGTCGCCATAAGCACCATCGTCACAATTTTTGCCAACAGAATGGCCCACATCGATACCGGTGATACCAATATCGTTTGCATCGTCCCCTCCTGCTTTTCATAGAAGAATGATGCACCCAAAAGGATCGTGCTCATCAATCCAGCATCCATCAAAACGAGAAACGGCACCAATGTCAATGTCGTCTCAACATCAGACAACGCGATGATGACCACCCAAATCAATGAAGCCAAAACGCCAAATACAATAATTTTATACTTGACGAGCCGAATGATTTCTCCTTTGATGAGTTGACCAAGCTTACTCATTTCGTGTCTCTCCCGTCACTAGAATGAATATGTCCTCGAGTGAGGTTTCTCCACTGTGAATCGTTTCAAGTCGATGATGGGTGATGGTATCTAAAAACGCTTCGTCATTGCCCAAATGATCGAGCGGAAACACATCATGCCTCAACTCATCTTGAGCATAATACTCTACGCGAACTTCCTTTTTCCCATATTTCATTTTCAAGTCCCGTACGCTGGCTGTTTCGGTGATCAATCCTTTGTTCATGAATACGACATGGTCGCATAATTGCTCGACATCTCCCATCAAATGAGTCGTAATGAAAACCGTCTTCCCGGCGGTTTTGGCCTCCTGAATCATGTCCTTGACAATCTTGGCATTTTTCGGGTCAAGTCCCGCCGTCGGCTCATCTAGGAATATCACGCGCGGGTCATTCAACATGGCGCGGATGAAGTTCAAGCGCACTTTCATCCCCTTGGAATATTCACCAACGGCCCGATTACGTGCTTCAAATAGTCCGAGTCGGGTCATCATCGCTTCATAATCCACATTTTTTTGGTACAATCGCGCAAAGTAATCAAGGTTCTCCTTCCCCGTCAGTTTGTTGAAGTGGACAGGCATTTCAAAACCCACACCAATCTCTTCATAAAATGATTTCGTGAAAGAAGACAACTCCTTGCCAAAATACGAGATGGTCCCCGAATATCCGTCAAGCAATTTGATCATGATCTTCTGTGTCGTGGATTTGCCAGCGCCACTCGGCCCCAACAAACCAAAGATGGTTCCTTCTGGCACATTGAATGAAATGCCGTTGATCACATCGAACTGACCTTTGGGATAACGATAGCACAAATCTTTGACTGCGAATGCATAGGTGCTCATTTTTTCTCCATTCCTTTCAGTAGTATCCGTAAAAAACGAATGATTTCATCGCGAATCGAATCCATATATTCCATGGTCATCAACTCTTTGATGTAATACGATTGAATACCGGCAAACGCAATTTCAATAAATCTCTGCACTTCTTCCCGTGTAAAATCGGGATCGATCTTCTCCATCGGAATATCATGGAAGAACCGGTTGATGGACAGTTTAGTCAAATCATTGAGGTGCGTCGCGACTTTGTTTTGAACCTCTTTAGGCGGTGTCGATATCGCTTCGAGCATGACTTTCGTCGCTTGTGGATTCGCATTCCTGTACGCGATTTTCCACATGACGGTGGCCATGATCTTTTCGAAAACATCCTGATACCCATCAATATTCGCTTCGTTCAGGGCCTCCAGCATGTGAGATATCGATCTTTCGAACACCGCATAAAACAGTTCGCCTTTCGATCCGAACGCCTTGAAAATCGCTCCCTTTGACACCATCGCATCGCGATGGATCCGATTCGTTGAAGCCAAGGCATATCCATAGGCGGCAAATTCATTCAGCGCTGCGTCCAAGATTTTCTCTGGGACGCTTTTTTCGATGTTCAAACACATCCCCCCTCACGAGTGACCACGTGGTCACTTATAATTATACATCGGGAAATATTCCTTGTCAACAAAAAAAGTGACTCCTTTTTTTGGACTCACTCTTCTCTTAATCGTAGGATCATTTGGCTGAATTCACTTGGAATCGGTCGGCTGAACTCCAACCATTTCGCGGTAATCGGATGCGTGAATCCCAGTGTTTCCGCGTGGAGATATTGACCAAAATCGTTACCGTCGCTCATCCCGTAG
>JBAZGL010000152.1:0-3418 GCA_041652855.1 Candidatus Izemoplasmatales bacterium | reverse complement strand
ATGAAGCTTATATTCAAGCAGAAGTGATTGAAAGCTATGCGTTCAACTCTGCCGAGATCGCGCTGTTGACGATTGCATCTCATGAGATCGGGGCGATGAGTTTCTATGACGCGCGCAGATTCGAAGCTGTTCATATAGAAGAAGGGTGCCTTAAAATCAGCACAAAGGCTTTCGCGAACTGCTTTGAAGTCGAAAAGGTCTACTTGCCCGCTTCTTTAGAATTGATCGAACTGGCGGCATTCATTCAATGCCACCGCTTGAAGGAAGTGGATTATGGGTTAACCGAAGGGACGCCGGTCAGGTTCTATGCGGGAAATTTCATCATTTATCAGTCGAATATTGCGACAGACGATCATCGAATCAGAGTCAAGATCCATGATGATATGAGAATCTATGTCCATGAGGAAGTCTATCAAGCGTGTCTGGGTTTATGGGGTGATGTGCCACAGGATGAAACATACATCTATTCAGACTCGCTGGTGGACTTCGTTCGTATTCGATAGAGGCGTAAAAAGCGTCATTTTTGTGAATTCAAAGGAGAAAGACTCCATTTTTAAACGCTTGTTTATTATGATAACCGCGCGTTCAAAAAACTGCGGTTTTTTTGTATGATTGACGTTATGATATGAGCATAATAGGATATCATTTGTTATAATTGACTTAAGTATATATTTGTTAAAGGAGACTTATTATGCGGATGAGTTGCCAAAGAATCATCGTTGTGTTCATTGCGATCTTGGCGATCGTTTTAGGCTGTGCTGCGGATACGACAACAGATGACGTTATATCTACGACGCAAGCACCCACCACTGTAACGACAAGCCCCACAACGACGACCCAACACACACCGACAACCATTCCACAAACCTCATTAACGACTTCACATATGCCACCGACAACGATCAACACGACCGAATCCACGACCGCGCCGATCACTTTACATCCGGCAACTACTTTGGTTACGACGATTCCAGCCACGACTTTTGTGACCACGGTTCCGGTTATCTCAACCAGTGCGTCGACACAAACCACGACCACGATCACGGCGTTGCCGGACTCGATTCCCATCGCTTCTGCGGCTGAGTTAGTTGCATTCATCACTTCAGGCAACCCGAGTGGCAATTACCATTTAACTGAAGATATCGACCTTCAAGGCGTGACTCTCACAGGGAGTTCGCTTCTATATAGCGGTACTTTTGATGGACTTGGTCACACGATCAGCAACGCGGTGATCAACGCTTCAGGTAACAAAATGGGATTCTTGTTCAAGCAATTGTCGCACGGAGGAACCATCAGAAACGTTCATTTCCAAGAATGTGTTCAATATGGCGGCGGCAATGGTGAAGCGTCAGCTTTTGTGAGCGCATATGCCCAAGGCGGCGCGACCTTCAGTCATCTGACATTCCGAAATGTATCGGTGATCCATACGGGTTCGTATGCGGCCTTGATTTTCGGCGATGTCACTGCTGATTCTCTCGACCCTGATGATAAAATCATCATCGAGAACATTACCTTTATCAATGATGAAAACAATAAGATTCAGGGTGGAGACTATATCGGAGGTCTTGTTGGTGGGGCCAGAAAATATGTCAAGATCGAAATGAGGAATATCTATGTTCAAAGCGAAATCCGCTCCACGGGCGTACAGACGACGGGGATTTTGATGGGACGTGACAATAGTGCGAATGTGGAACTTACCGTTGATAACGTCGTCATCAAAGGTTCATTGCACTCAGCCAAAGATACGGGGGTGATTCTCGGTCGCAGTTCCCAAGACACGATCGTCAACGCCTCAAACGTTTATTTAAGTGACTTGGTCGTCAATTCCGGAAACGCTGCCGTGAACATCGCGATCGGTAATGCGGGTTCAGGAGGCGTGAAACATTTATCCGATGTGTATTATAATGCCAGTACAACGGTATTCAATGTGTCTGGTAACCCGGTGTCTGTGACGGACGGAACCGCATTGGCTGAATCAGTCATTACTGCGGACTGGTTTGATGGTAGCGATTTTGATAAAGAGTTCTTCAAACATGAAGGTGCATCCATATTCAGAAATATAGAATCGACGGGGCCGATCGTCGTAACCGGTATCAGCGTGATCACCGCTCAAGTCAAATCCGATTATTTGGTGGGTGAGGCACTTGATTTGGCTCAACTAAAAGTCTATGTCATGTATTCTGACAGTTCATCCGAATTGCTCGATTCGTCACTATATTCCATCCAATCGAGCGCTTTCAACAACCAGGTGACTGGTACGTACGACATCATCGTCAGTTATGGCGAATGGGAGAAATCGTTCAGCGTTCACGTGATCGAAGTCACAGATTTTATCGTTGACAGTTTGCTCTTCAAGGATACCTATTTGGTCGGTCAAAGTCTCAACTATGACAACCTCGTCGTAAAAGCTTTGCTCAGTGATGGCACTTATCTCAGGCTAAATAGTACGGATTATTCCCTCGATAGTTCAGCGTATAATGCGCAAAATCCCGGAACATATGCCCTGGTATTCACATATCAGGACTTCTCTGATATCGAAATCGATGTGTTTGTGGTTTCAAACACGCCCATCATCAGCGAGAACAAGATTGTTTTGATCGTCGATGGAAACTACACGGGTATGATCGGTGAAGCGATTGAAAACGCGCACCGCTTCACGACGATTAAACAAGCGTTTCAACACTTGGCGAATCTCAGTTTGTCAACTTCAGTGGAAAAGATTGTTTACGTCAAAGCGGGAACCTATTACGAGAAAGTCGTTTTGACTGTCCCCAATGTCAGTTTGATAGGTGATGGCAGAGAACACACGATCATCACCTATGACGCCGCCAGCGGCCTGGAAAGCCCGACGGGCAGTAATTGGGGAACTCAAGGATCGGCAACGGTGGCGATCAAGTCGTCCGCGAAGAACTTTATGGCAGCCCATATCACATTCGCGAATGGTTTTGATTATTTGCATGCGACAATCGGTGACAAGCAAGCGGTGGCATTGGTGAATGAGGCCGATCAGGCCATCTATTATCATTGCGGATTTCTGGGATATCAAGATACTTTATATGCAAAATCAGGTCGCCAGTACTACATAAATGTGTACATTGAAGGCGTGGTGGATTTCATCTTCGGCAATGGCGGACCTGCTTTCTTCGAGGATTCCGTAATCAAAATGCTTTATAGACCGACATCAGGCGGAGCATTGGCAACGAACAAAGGCTTTGCGACACAGGAATCAGCGTTGCTTGATTATGGGTATGTGTTCTACCGGAATCAATTGATTGCGGAAGCGGGAGTTCAGGACAATTCTGTCTTTCTCGGCCGCCCTTGGGGACCAAACGCGCATATCGCATATATCGAGAATGTCTTCGGCAATCACATGTCGAGCATCGGCTGGACTGATATGAGGGGCAATCTGCCGGAAAAT